>JBGCEN010000141.1:0-10638 GCA_045106435.1 Rhodothermales bacterium | reverse complement strand
GTTGGGATATGCTTCTTGGCACCACCGAGGCTTGCAAACGTCGTGTAGAGATCTGTTACATGGATGATATCACCAGCAACTGATCCCGCTTCGACCATGCCTGGCCATCGGACAAAAGCCGGAACCCGTACGCCACCTTCTGTAAACGCACCTTTACCGCCGGTGTACATTCCAAATGTTGACATTGCAGGGAAGGCTTCAAGCATCGGTCCGTTATCGGCCATGACGATAACGATGGTATTGTCATCGATGCCTTCATCTTTCAGCAGCTGAAACATCTCACCCAGACGTTTATCCATATTCTCCAGGCCGTCACCATCAGCACCGCCGGAAGAGTCGCTTTCACGCCCTAACCGATGCGCCCCTGCAAATGTAGGGCCGTGGAACCAGTAGTTAAGCAAGAAAGGTGCATCACCTTTGGCATTAGCTTTGATAAAGTCCATCGAACGTTTATGCACTTCATTGACAAAACGTACCTGTTCTTCATACGAGTAATCTTTATTAAACTGCTTGGCTTTGCCGCCCGCTACAGCTTCTGCTGCCCATGGGATAGTATCGGGATTACGAAATTCTTTATCCAGGGTATACAGCTGATCCTGCTGCTGTTCGGTCAAACCAATCGTCAGGCCGATATCTTCACCGTCTTTGTTGAAGAACTGCGAACCAAACTGATTGTAGATAGTGAACAGGCTATCATCGTAACCATTCTGGTGCGGATATGAGCCATCGATATCACCGACATGGTATTTACCGTAGAAAGCAGTTTTATAACCTTCTTTCTTCAGCACTTCAGCGAGAGTGACCTCATCGTTCGGCATACCGATCGCATGCACCGGGAAAACCACCTGGGTCAGGCCGCTACGAATCGGGTGTCGGCCGGTAAAGGCGGCGACTCGTGTCGGCGTACAGGAAGGCTCGGTATACATCCGGGTCAATGTCATACCCTCCTGGGCCATCTTGTCGATATTTGGCGTATCGATGCCGGTTATCTTGCTCAGCATCGGGTGACCAACACGGCCATAGGCAGCATCGTCCCACATGAAGTAGATAATATTTGGTTTTTTGCCTGTTTTAGCCTGTAGATCAGCGAGACGTTTGCTCAGCTGTATATCCTCTTCTGCCCATGCAGCGCCATATTGTTTTTGCACTTTTTGAAACTCTGCATCAAATACTATTTCTTTTGCCGAGACCGACGCTGTAAATACCGTCAGCAAGATCAAAATGATAGGCGCGCCAATGATTATACGGTTTAACATTTCATACATCCTCTCGGTGATTCAGTAATCTGTAATATTCGCCGATCTGCACAATTCGATCTGGCAATGAGGCCAAAGGATCGCCTAGAATCAATATTTATCACATCAAAAATCCGAAAAATAAGCCTGTGATCCGAGTGGTCATAGAGTGAGTCCGATTGCTTGATGCCAAAAATCGAGAGGAGTGCTAATGACGCAGCATGTGTTTACAGACTTCGAGGTATTCTCCGAAACGGTGCGGGGATACGATCTCGAATGTCGCCAACTCGCGGAAGGCAGGTTCTCGGCTACTGCTTTGCAAGTCGCGACCGGCAATGTTTCGCTCAGCCGTCTAACGGCGAACTTGGTACTGGAGGCAGAAGGCAATCCGCCTCCTGGCATGATCACTGTGGGTATTCCAACGGCGAAATGCAGGCCATTCGTTTGGCGGCATCAGCAGACCAACGCGAAAACGCTGCAACTTTACCGGCCCGAGACAGAGCTGCTCGTCAATACCAGTGGGGCATTCGATGCTATCGACCTCTCCTTTACCGAAACCCACTTGTTGGAGGTTGCTGAGACACTTAAACTGTATGATGCATATAAGAGTCTCAAGCATGGACGCATGGTGGAGATGACGAACGATGATATGAAAGAGTTACGCCAAATGTCACAAGAGCTGGTCGGACTCGCACTGACCAGACATTCCGCTGGAAACGAATCCCGCATGGCACACATCATGGAATTCACACTGCCGGGAACGCTGCTACGAATAATGGATAAACCGGCTACCACTGCGCGTGGTGGCCGTCATTTAAAAAGTCTGGACGCATTCAAGCGAGCTAGGTCTTATATCCATAGCCACGAGGACGGAAACATTACCGTGAGTGATTTGTGTAACCTAACCCATATGACTGATCGGACTTTACAGAAGGTTTTTGTCGCTCAGTGTGGCTTGACACCGAAAGCTTACATTCGCGCGGTTCGTCTCAACCGGGCTCACGCGACATTGCTTGAAAATTGCCCCGAAACAACGAGCGTGACTGACGTCGCTAATTATTGTGGATTCTGGCATATCGGCCAGTTTGCTGCAGATTATCAAGCACTCTACAGTGAACTGCCTTCAGAAACATTAGCGAGAGCCATATCATAGCGGTTTTTTCATAGACCGCATTGGTACGCTGATCGTTTGCGGACTTCCTTGTGTGGAGAAGGGATAATATTTTGTTTTTAACGAGCACAGCGGATGGCGTCGTCACAGTGCCAACAAGCCCGCCATTGTGTGTTTGACATAACCCGTGTTGTCCGTACCGACCATCTCACCTTTCTCAATATTTGATTTGTCAGGTTTTGGTTCTGCAACCGCCTATCAGCGTCGACTTACCAAGGGCTGAGTACACCGCCGCCTGTCGCGGCACTCCCTTATTCAGCAATTCTTCACATAGGTCGACTGGCTCTTCATGCTCCATTGCGGTCAGTGCGGTCAGACACAGGACACTACCGTCAGGCTGTATGCGGTTGAGGGTGTGTCTATATTAGGTTCTTAGAGTAGTTGGCTCAATAACTGAACTGCGTTGCATGCGTATGTCTTAACAGCTATAGCCACTGTGATGATGTGCTATAGAAGACGATGACGAGTGCGCCACTCGGACGGTGTATTTCCCGACCACCCTTTGAACGCTCGGCTGAATGCAGTTGAGTCGGAATAGTTGAGTGCCGCCGCGATCTGTGTCAAAGGCATCTCGTTGTCGGTGAGCAACTGCCGGGCTATCTCGTAGCGAACCTTTTCGAGTTCCTGGCGGTAGCTCGTGCCTCCCTCACTGAGCCGCCGATTCAGCGTACGCTCGTGCATCTGGAGTTGTTTGGCAATGTCGGCGGCCCCAATGTTACGAGTTACTAGCGCTTTGCGTAGCAATCGACGCAGTTCAACGGCAAGTATGACTTGCCGATGAGGATGAAGCTCTGTCGCCTCTTTCTCCAGATGGTGATGAAGGAGGGAATCCGCGCTTGTTATCGAATAGTCCATCCATCGCTCCGGAAATACTATGGCGCTCTGCCCCATGTCAAAGCGGATGGGCGCACGAAAAACCCTCCGGTAGGATGTCAGCTCTTTCGGCGGGGGCCGAGACAGAAGCACCTCAGTCGGATTCCACTTCGTTCCGCAAAGATTGCGCATAATATTGCAAGCGACGACCATCGCGAGGTCATTTATCTGATCGAGAGCTTCCACTCCGGAGAGAGAGATGTTGTAGCCGAGGAGTATCGCGTTCTGATCAGAGGTGTCCAGGCTAACGACCGCGCCTCGATCGTGTAGATCCAGGTACTGCACAAGATCTCGAAGTGCGCTGCCTACGTCGGAAGCAGCCTGGAGCATGAAGCCCGCAATCCCGAGTGAAGAAGGATGAACTCGCTCGCCAAGCAGTAAACCGAGGTGGACGCACCCTGTCTCGGTGACGCAGCGTGCCAGCAGCTTTCCTGCTGAGACAAAGGAGACTTCGGTGTCTGGATCTGAAAACTGGGAGGGGTTGAAGCCCGAGCTGGCAAAGAGAGGGTCGGGATCGAAGCCGAGTTCACGCACAAGTGCTGGTAAGCCCATTAACGGACCAACGCGGACAAATCCCTGCTTCATGATGGCTGTCCCCCAACAAGGACGTTGGAATCATCCAAATGTAACATCTTATCAATCCCGCGAGGTTTCATTGTCTTGAATTGTCAGCAATAAGTCCTGGGTTGTCAATGACAATCAAATACTTACATCCTATACTCATTTATTCACAAGAAAACCCTGTGAGATTGCGTCGGTCACATGCAGAGCATAATAACAGCGTCAGCCAGATCGCAGCTATCCATAGATCATTCCTCTGAACCTATTCGGAGGTTCCCTATCACCAGTATAAATATGGAGTCTAAAGAGATGTCGAAGTACAGTTTGAAAAGCTCACGGCAATCTTGTTTGAAGGCGCTTGCTGCTGGTGCGATGTTGATGGTTAGCTCCGCCGCAGAGCCCGTACTGGGTATCTCCGTTGATTTTCAATCCAGAAAATGATGATGAGGAAGGTCATGCGTTATACATTTATTGAGACAAAGTCGCTCAAGCGGTGGTATTTTTTACACGCGGCATTGTGGTGTCTCGCCGGCAGCTTTCCTGCGTCTGGTGTGGGCGCGGAATCGCTTGAGGCCCACTTGCAGACTGAAATGGAGGGTATGATTCACAGCGATCGTCCGATGGCTGTACGCTATGATAGGGAAATCACCGGCACGCCCGGTTCGCCGAGCGCCACCACGACGATCGACGGTAGCCAACTCCCGCCGATGCCGGACGAAGCTTTCGGCGGCAAGATCGAGCGTAATGTTCTGCAATCCAAGCCCTACTGGCCACCTCGCGTGACACCGGCCAAGGGTTCGCCGAACGTGCTGCTAATCATGACAGACGACTCCGGTTACGCTGTGCCCAGCACCTTCGGCGGCGTAATCCCGACACCTGCGCTCGACCGTATCGCCAACAACGGCCTGCGCTACACCAACTTCCATTCCACTGCCGTGTGTTCGGCAACCCGCGCGGCCCTCATCTCCGGGCGCAACCATCACCAGATGGGATTCGGCACCGTATCCGAAACAGCGACCGGCTTTCCGGGCTATAACAGCATCATGACCAAGGACAAGGCGACCGTTGGCAAGATCATGAAGGACAATGGCTACGTCACATCGTGGTTCGGCAAAAACCACAATACGCCGTCGTTCCAGTCGTCTGCGATTGGACCATTCGATCAGTGGCCGAACGGCCTGGGCTTTGACTATTTCTACGGATTCATGGGTGGCGACACCAACCAGTGGCAGCCGGCCAACCTGGCACGAAATACGACCTACATCTATCCATTTCAGGACAACCCTGATTTTAACCTGACCACCGCGATGGCCGATGAAGCCATCGACTACATCAAGCGCATCGATGCCCTCAACCCGAACCAACCGTTCTTCGTCTACTACGTGCCCGGTGGCACGCACGCGCCGCACCATCCGACGCCGGAATGGATCGACAAGATCAGCAAGATGCACCTCTTCGACGAAGGCTGGAACAAGCTGCGCAACACCATCTTCGCCAACCAGAAGAAGCTTGGCGTGATTCCCCAGGATGCGAAGATGTCGCCCTGGCCCAAGGATCTGCTGAAGGAATGGGAGCAGCTCTCGGCCGACGAGAAGAAACTGTTTATACGCCAGGCCGATGTCTTTGCCGCCTACGTCGCCTATACCGACCACGAGATCGGCCGCGTCATCCAGTCGGTCGAAGACTTGGGCAAGCTCGACAACACCCTGATCATCTACATCAACGGCGACAACGGTACCAGCGCTGAAGGCGGACTAAACGGCACGCCGAACGAGGTGGCTGCGGTCCAGGGTGTCAACCTGCCGGCAGAGGCGCAACTGAAATTCTATGAGGCCTGGGGCTCGGACATGACCTATCCGCATATGTCGGTGGGCTGGTCATGGGCCTTCGACACGCCATTCTCCTGGACCAAGATGGTGGCGTCCCATTTCGGCGGCACCAAGCAGGGCATGGCCATCTCCTGGCCCAAAGCGATCACGGACAAAGGCGGCGTTCGCAACCAGTTCCATCACGTCATTGACATCGTGCCGACGATCCTCGAAGCGGCCCATATCAAACAGCCCGAAGTGGTGGACGGCATTCCGCAAAAGCCGATCGAAGGTGTCAGCATGGTTTATACATTCGATGAAAAAAACGCTGGCGCGCCCTCGACCCGCAAAACTCAGTATTTCGAGATGCTCGGTGACCGTGCGATCTATCACGACGGCTGGATTGCCAGTACCAAGGTCATGCGCGTACCCTGGGACAACAGTGGCAAGGGGCACCCTGATCCTGCGGGTTGGCCATGGGAGTTGTACGACCTGAGCAAGGACTGGACGCAGTACGAAGACGTGGCCGCGAAGTTCCCCGAGAAAGTGAAAGAGATGGACGCATTGTTCTGGCAGGAAGCAGAAAAAAACCAGGTGTTGCCGCTGAACGCGACCACCTTCACCCGCCTGGTCGAGCCGCGTCCCAGCCTTTCGGCCGGACGCAGCGTATTCACCTATTCCGGTGAGCTTACCGGCACGCCCAACGGCGATGCCCCAAGCGTTCTCGCTACCTCTTACAACTTCAAGGCCGAGATAGAGGTCCCGGAAGGCGGCGCTGAGGGCATGATCGTGACCCAGGGCGGCCGCTTTGCCGGTTACGGATTCTATCTGCTCAAGGGCAAGCCGATGTTCACCTGGAATCTGGTCGATCTCAAGCGCATCAAGTGGGAAGGTCCGGAGGCGCTGGCACCCGGCAAGCACACTCTGGAATTCGACTTCAAATACGACGGCCTGGGTGCCGCCACACTGGCGTACGGCAGTCCCAGCGGCCTGGGCCGCAGCGGAACCGGAGTCCTCAAGGTCGACGGCGAGGTTGTGGCGACGCAGAAGATGGACAAGACCCTCCCCATGACGCTGCAGTGGGACGAGAACTTCGACGTCGGGGCCGATACTGGCACGCCAGTGGACGATAAGGACTACCAGGTGCCGTTCAAATTCACCGGCAAGCTCGACAAGCTGACCCTGACCATCGACCGGCCAAAGCTCTCGCCTGAAGACATCAAGAAACTCGAAACAGCCATGCACGCCAATCCGGCCCAAGAGTAGCTCTCAGCAAACGATCCGGGCAGCCCCACAGTGGGCCGCCCATTAAAACCCGGAGAAAAGCTTTTTTGAACAAACGTGATTGTCTATGTCGTCTTGGAGTCACCGTGCTGACTGCGCCAACCCTCATGCGCACCGGCTTTGCGGCAGACAAAGATTCCGGCAAACAATCAGATGAAACGCAAACGGCCGAGCTGCTTTTTGTTCAGAGCGCGGCATCCGCGACACTGAAAGATGGCGTACTGAGGCTCGGAAAGATTCATCCGACAACCATCTATTTTTTCTGACCGCCCTGAACGCGTGGCCGGACATTGGGAAACCAGGGACTTCCTCGATAGTTGGAGGATGTGCGAGTACAACTTTGTTGACAACCCACCGAATGCCACCCTGTCAATCCTCTCTTGTGCCGAGCCACAGGAGATTGTGGTTACATTGAAGTCGCCACGAATGGGCGGCGTTGACCTGCTCTATGATGTGGCAGTCCTGGAAGGCAATCAGAGTGCGGAAGGCGATGCTTCATCACTATTTATAGTGGCTATGCACAATAATCCTGTTACGGGGATCGTGGCTCTAACCTGGTTCAGAATCTGACTGAGAAGGTGCTTTCCAGTGGCTGAAGGGGATAAGTATTGCTTCAAGGAAGGGACAGATCACGGAAAAATCAGCTAACAGGATTATTGTGCATAGCCAGTCTATTTATTGATACCATCGGTCGTCCGTTAACCCCACTATCAGTTGGTGGTGTACGTCGACGCACCAGGCGGCGAGTTGTTCGCCGTCGATAGTAACGGCAGGGGAGTTAGCTGGTGCCAACCCGTTTTTAGCTTTCTGACACCTCCTCATGATAACCGCTGAGATACACTAACAACAGTGGCAACTGGAAAAGAGTCTCTAATCTCCTGTATAGGCGAAACCCATGATAAAACACTTCATTGCCTGCTTTGCCCTGCTACATCTGAGCGGTTGCGCTTCCTACGGGGTGATCGACAATGATGAGTTGAGTGGAACCGCATCCACTCAATCGTATTCCGTTAAAGCACAAGGGGAGAGACGGGAGTCAGGAGACATTGCCTTGACCCTCGCCTTCTCCGGCGGCGGGACACGAGCTGCCGCGCTTGCCTACGGGGTGATGCAGGAGCTGCGTGACACCGCAGTCAAGATCGACGGGCGTAAGCGCCGGCTTCTCGATGAAGTTGACACGATCAGTTCCGTCTCGGGTGGCAGCTTCACCTCGGCCTATTATGGGTTATACGGGGACCGTATCTTCGAGGATTACGAGAAGGTGTTCCTCAGACGCAATATCGAGAGCGGACTGATCCGCGGTGTGTTGAATCCGCTGAACTGGTTCAAGTCCACCGGGCGCACCGAGATGGCAATCAACTATTACGAGAAGCAGGTATTCCATGGGGCGACCTTCGCCGACATGCAGCGCCAGGGAGGTCCGCTGATTCTCATCAATGCCTCTGACCTCGGCTACGGGGTGCGCTTCTCCTTTGTGCAGGAATACTTCAACCTGCTGTGCTCGGACATCTCCACCTACCCGGTGGCGCGGGCGGTGACCGCATCATCCGCCGTACCCGTACTGTTCAATCCGGTCGTCCTTGAAAATCACCAAGGCTGCAAGCATCTAAAGCCCGGATGGCTGCTGGCGGCGAAGAAGCACGCGAAGGACGACCCTCAGCTTGCCCAGATCGTGGAGGGATTGGAAAGCTACTTTTTGGACGATCGTCAGTACGCCCATTTGGTTGACGGGGGCATAACAGACAATCTGGGCTTACGAGCGCCTTACGAGGTCATCAAAGTGTCGGGCGGTGCTAAAACCTTCATGAAAAAATCAGGGCGCAAGATACCGAGGCACGCAGTATTGATCTCTGTTGACGCCTCCACGAGTCCTGAGCCGGAGATGGACAGGAGCAGCAAGCAGCCGTCGCTGATGGAGACAATCAATGCAATGTCCAATATACAACTGCACCGCTACAACACGGACACCCTGGACCTGATGGACAAGAGCCTAATGCGCTGGGCGCGTGAACTGTCGAACAGTGATAAGCGTGTCAAGCCCTCTTTTGTTCAGATCGGAATCAAAGATGTCAGGCAGCCCGAGGAGTTTCACTTTCTCAACGGGATACCAACGAGCTTTTCCATAAGTGATGAGCAGGTGGACAGATTGATCCAGGCCGGCCGCAAGCTGCTGCGAAGCAATCCGGACTACCAGCGTTTCCTGGCAGGTATCGGAGGCCCTGTCACATAAAAAGCAGCACCCGGGGGTTGTTTACGGACCGCTGCAATTGATCCCCGAGGTGCGGGAGGAGGAGTAGATGGACACGGTAAGCAGTGCTAGCGGCGAACGATTCTCCCTGGTGGTAGGCGGCCCCTTCCACAGCGTGATGCATCGCCTCGGACTGACGACGGCGGATCAGCTGCCGACGCAACGGGCGGCTTTTGTTTTGGCCTTGCTCGTGTGGCTGCTCCCGGCGCTACTCGTTGTGGTTCAATCGCTGGTCGACGACGATTACTCGGGCTGGGGCTACTTCTCCGACTGGACTGTCTACACGAGGTACCTGGTCGCGATCTGGATCATGATTGCAACCGAGCGTTACGCCGATGATCGCCTCAGCACCCTGACACAACAGTTTCGTGCAGCGCGCATCATCCCCAATGATGAACTGCCCGCGTTCAAATCCGCACTCGCCAATGCCGACCGCCGATCCGGCTCCGCGCTTGCAGAGTCGCTCATTCTGGCCGCAGTTCTGATCTGGTCGGGACTCACCGCACACTACAGCGTTTTGCTCAGCGGCGTCGGCTGGGACGGTTCTGTTGTCGCTGGTGAAAGCCTCCTGTCATGGGCAGGAGAGGCGACGCGTTATATCAGCACCCCTCTGTTTCTGTTTCTGGTGCTGCGCTGGGTATGGCGCTTCTTGGTGTGGACCGGGCTGCTCTACCGCTTCTCACGGCTATCCCTGCAGCTCATGCCACTGCATCCGGATCATTCAGGTGGGCTGGGCTTCCTGGCAAGCTTCCCGGGTATTTTCAGCGGTTTCATTTTTGCGTTGAGCTGCGTGGTCGCCTCGGAAATGATAAAAGAGCTCGGTTTTCTTGAAGAACACACAGCGCAGATTGTGTGGTTTGCCTTGACAGGATGGCTCGTAATGTCCGTGGCACTGGTCATCGGTCCTCTTCTGGCGTTCGTCAAGCCCCTGTACACCATGCGAGAACGCGCATTGATCGAGTACGGCCGCCTTGCCAGTCAGCACCATCTCGCCTTTCATCACAGGTGGATAGATGAAGGTAGAAACGATGATGAACTGATCAGATCTGAGGATATTTCATTGGCATCAGATCTTAACGACATCATCGAAGTCGTGCAGCAATTGCGTTATATCCCCGTTGATTTCCCTGCCGTGCTACAGAGCGTAATCGCAGCTAGTGTCCCTTTACTCTTTGTGGTGGCCACTCTGATTCCTATTGGTGAAATTCTCAAGTGGCTGGTCGGCTCAGTTCTGTAGACATAGGGAAGGTTCATGCTACTCCCACGAAGTATTGTATTTCGAATAAACAAAACATTCAGAATTTACTGGACATGTCTCTCTGCTATTCGCAACACAGATGGCTTATCGCTATGCCTGACCGAGGCGAGAGCCATCTTTTTCTCACATTGTTTGAATGTCTCCAATGAGTACACTGCCGCCTGTCGCGGCAGCCCTTTATTCAGCAATTCTTCGCATAG
>JBGCEN010000140.1:0-4403 GCA_045106435.1 Rhodothermales bacterium | reverse complement strand
AAAAGAACAGCGCGCCGATACACACGGCCATAACGAGGCCAATACGTGACGCTACATGGACGGCTTGCGATGCACGATCAGGATTCCCCGCCCCAAGGTTCTGGCCGGCTACAGCTGCGGCCGCCCCCATGATGCCCACCGAGGTCCACGTGATCAGCGAAAAGAGCTGGGTGTATGATACTGCATACGCAGCTTGTGCGGCCGCACTCTGTGCAAGAGAACCGATAAATGCGAGGAGGAATACACCGCCTACATTCATCGCAATCCCTTGAATACCTGTTGGCAGGCCAAATTTAAAGAGCGCCTTGATGATGCTCCAGTCGAGTTTGCGTGATCCACTCTTAGGGAATGAAACGACCCAACTGTCACCTAAAAGCTTGATTAGTGCGTAAATGGCAACAACACCGCCGGCAATCACAGTACCCATCGCAGCTCCCGACGTACCAAAAGCTGGAATCGGCCCCAATCCACGGATGAGAATTACGTTTAAGATGATGTTCAGCACGGTCATCGCAATACCCAACCGCAGCGGTGTTTTTGCATCGCCGGCAGAACGGAGCGCGCCGCCCAGCATGAAGAACATCAGCATCCCACTGCTATAAATAAACATAATGCGCAGATAGGGCAGCGCCTCCTGTTGTACCTCCGGAGCAGCATTTACCAGATCCAGCAACCACGGCGCAGACAAATATCCAAGCGGCGCAAGAATCCCGAGCGAAATACCGATGGCTGTTAAAAATGCCTGGTAAACCGTGCGATCAACTTTCTCCGAATCTCCTGCCCCGGCAAATCGAGCGACCAGCACGCTCATCCCTGTAAACAACGACGAGATAAAAACAACGACCACAAGGAATATCTGCCAGCTTACACCAATAGCTGCGTTTCCGGTAAATCCCACAAAATGCCCTACCAGCGTATGGTCTACAATCCCCTGTAGTCCACCGATTACATTCTGCAACATGGTCGGCCAGGCAATCTTCCACATGGCCGGCAGCAAAGGGCCTTCAACAATAGACCGATCATACTTACGACTTTTAACGGGTGGAGTATTTGATGCTTCAGCCTCATCAGGCTTTACATCTAAGTCATCGGCCATAAATTTTTGTGTGGATTAACAGAGCGCGTGGGGATCCATGAGGATTCTTTCTCGAAAGGCTAAATTCGACATGTATGGTGACAACATGGTTTCATCCCCTCGTAGAAATGATTTGCTGAATCTAACAAATTAACAGGTATGTTGCGTGCGATACGCTAAAACGAGCGGGAAATCAATAAAGTGTATTGTTAGATTGAAGTAATTTGATTATTAAAGGTACACTTGGGAAAAAGACCTTATCGCTGAAAACGAATCTCTCACATGAAATCAAATTACATCCAGCTTCTCGCTCTTTTGATTGCGTTGTCCATTTCTGCCTGCACTACAGAACAACCACAAGAAGCAGTAGCAGAAAACACCCCCATTGCAGAAGCAACATCCTTGTCAGGCACACCGCTTTATGCACCAGAGATGGCTGAAGAGCGTCGCGTCAAGCTGCAGGCAGACTACGATGCAGCCAAACAAGAATACGAGGCAAACCCAGACGATGCGGACAACATCATCTGGCTGGGCCGGCGCGCGGGATATTTATGGCAATACAAAAAAGCCGTATCACACTTTACACAGGGCATCGAAAAGCATCCAAACGATGCCCGCATGTACCGTCACCGGGGGCATCGGTATATCACGCTTCGGCAATTCGACAAAGCTGTGGCCGATTTTGAAAAGGCGGTGATATTGATCGAAGGAACCGAGGATGTGATCGAACCAGATGGCGCCCCTAATGCAGCCGGCATCCCTACCAGTACCTTACACACCAACATCTGGTATCATCTTGGACTGGCACATTATCTCCAAGGTAATTTTGAAGCCGCGCGTGCCGCTTACGAAGCATGTATGGCAGCCGCAACAAACAACGACATGCGCATCGCTACGGCTGATTGGCTCTACATGACCATGCGCCGGTTGGGACAAGCGGAAGAAGCCGCCGAGATACTTGTGCCAATAACAGAGGGTATGGAGATTATTGAAAACCATGCCTATCATCGCCGGCTCATGATGTACAAAGGTGAGCGAACCCCAGCGTCATTGTTATCAGTTGAAGCAGGAGACGACAGGTCGCTGAATCTGGCTACTCAGGGATATGGGGTAGGAAACTGGTATCTGTACAACGATCAGCCTGATAAGGCTCGGGCCATATTTAAAGAAGTGCTCCAGGGTGATTACTGGGCTGCGTTCGGATACATTGCAGCGGAGGCAGAGTTGGTGCGGTTGGGGGAATGAAATCGACGATAATCGTACGGCTGGTTTCAATGTAACCAGCCCAATGCGATCAACTTTAAACACTAAAAAACTCGGCTATTAGAAGTGAAATCGAAGGTTTGTGCGGTCAATTTCTATAAATAAATGTGATTCAAATCCCCTGACAATTATTTCCAGGCTATCAAAAAGCAATGCCTCTAATTCTAGATTCTTAATATTGCCAGTAGAAATGAGCAATAGTTTGTAGGGTACCTTCTGTATGATCAAAGAATCAACAAAGTCAGTGTCTTTTGTAACCAGCACGCGTTCTTGTTCAACTGAGATTCTATTTAATTGGCTATCAGTTGTACGATTCCCTACATCCAGATCAAGCGTGTGTGTAGCATCAAAACCGCGCGTTTAGCTGATGACTGATCCGACGAGGCAATTGGGCATCAATTAGAAACTTCATGCCGCCAATGACTGAACTCGTTTTAATTGGCTTAATTTAGCTGCATAAGCCAGTACGGCTAAAATATCTTCATGCTCTAGCTCTTCATAATCAGTCAACAACTCTTCCTCGGTCATTCCTGAACTGAGCAATTCGAGGATTAATTCAACCGGATAACGTAATCCTCGAATGCATGGCTTTCCGTGGCAAATTGCAGGGTCAATTGTAATGCGCTCTAAAGACATATTAATTAGCTTTTGCATATGTGTAGCTCTATTTAGACCTTTTTTTTGATCCGGAGATCCCATATAAATCCCAGCGATTTTGCGGCCCTTGTCCTTTTGTCTTTGATCTATCTTCCAAGTTTGAATAATATCATTTAAAAATCAAAGAGAAAATCTTTCTGACAAACCTAAGATACTTGATAAAATACTTCATCCCTGCACCTCCCCCCACTTCCGATCCAACGCGCGATACTGAATAGCTTCGGCAATATGACCGGTCTCAATCGCCTCCGCGCCGGCCAAATCGGCAATCGTCCGCGACACCTTTAAAATCCGGTCATAAGCCCGTGCACTCAGGCCCAGCCGCTGCAACGCCATCTTCATCAACTGCTGCCCTTCATCGCTGATTTTGCAGTGCTTGCGTACGAGCTTTGAGATCATCTGCGCGTTGCAGTGAACCTGCGGGTGGTTGTTAAAACGGGCTTGTTGAATATCGCGGGCTTGTACCACCCGTTCGCGTACTGCATCGGAAGGCTCGCCGTCTTGCCGGCTACTCAGTTCGTCAAAAGGCACTGCGCTTACCTCGATGTGCATATCGATGCGATCCAGTAATGGACCACTGATCTTCGACAGGTACTTCTGGACCTGTATCGGTGAGCAGGAGCAGGGATTGTTCGGGTCTGAGAAGTAGCCACACGGGCACGGGTTGCTACTGGCTACCAATACAAACCGTGCAGGGTAATCGATGGAGAATCTGGCGCGACTTATGGTAATTTTTCCTTCTTCCAGCGGTTGTCGCAAAACCTCCAGTACCTGGCGCTTGAACTCGGGTAGTTCATCCAGAAACAACACCCCATTGTGTGCGGCAGAGATTTCGCCGGGGCGCGGGTTTACGCCACCACCGCATAAGCCGGCATCCGATATGGTATGGTGTGGTGAGCGAAACGGCCGTGTTGTGACCAGACCGTATCCATCGGACAACCTCCCTCCCACCGAATATACTTTGGTGGTTTCCAGCGCTTCTTCGGTTGTAAGCGGCGGCAGAATGGTTGCAAAGCGCCGGGCGAGCATCGTTTTTCCGGCACCGGGTGGGCCAATCATTAGTACGTTGTGTCCGCCCGATGCTGCTACTTCGAGTGCGCGTTTGGCATTTTCCTGTCCACGTACATCGGCAAAGTCGATATCAGGATCTGCGACGCTCTGCTTTAACGGTGTGGCCCTCCGGTTATATATCGCCGGCGCCTCTTTATGACCTCGAATTACCCGATAAGCATCTTCAATCGTTGAGATCGGATAAACATCAAGTCCATCTACAACGGCGGCTTCAGCGGCATTTTCGAGAGGTACCAACACGGCCTTCTTGCCATCCTTCGCTGCACGGATGGCCATCGACAACACACCTCTCACAGGGCGGACAGTGCCTTCGAGGGATAGCTCGCCGGTAATAACC
>JBGCEN010000139.1:0-16606 GCA_045106435.1 Rhodothermales bacterium | reverse complement strand
CGCTGAGTAGGATTTGGGAGTAGTATTAAAGCAAACCCACCCCGCCCTTACAGGACCTCTGAGGAGGGGAATGTTGGTTGATGTAAGATGTATAGTGCGTCCAAACCCCACGAAGCAGTAGCAAGACCAACGGCTCCCCTTGAAAAAAAACCTGTCTCCCCAAAAAATCCCCTCTTGAGAGGGGAAAGTTACGACGAGAATCGTCGTTACAGGGGTGTGTCCGCACTGCAATAAACGCCAATGCAACAAACGCCCGTGCAATAATAGCCCGTACAAAAAACGCCCCTCTCCCCCATCAAATACTTGCCAGGCTAGCTTTCTCAGCAGATTTAACTTCCAATAAACTGTTAATCCGCTGAGTGATATGGCCGGCTTCAATGACGTCTATCTCTCGTTCTTTCTTGCCTCTGGTTTTCAGGTGGATGGTCCCATCAAGCAAATAAGTAACCATCACTTCAGCCATGCCATTTTTGCGTAAAACCTGACGGGTTTGCCCCAGAGGATCACGGTATACCATGAGTAAATAACTGTTGTAATCGTTATGCTGCACCACAACCAGGTCCTCGCTTTCGTACGGCCCCATCGACTCCGTTGAAACACATCCGCTTAACACGACAAAAGACAAAAACAGGCAAATGGCAGAATAACGCATACGACAGTCGGTTTGAGCATTGCTGACGAAATATGGACTTCAATAGATAGAAGCACAGGACCTGTTTTAAACATCGGTGAAGTTAGCCGGCTCTTAACTTCAACCACCAATCATCCAGAAGGGAGGTCCAGCATAAAACCTGATGCTGCTATTTCTTCCAAAACGTAGGCGAAAAAAGAATCAGCACAGTGAATATTTCAAGCCGGCCGGCCATCATGAGAAAAGAGAGGGCCCATTTACCAACATCCGATATAGAAGCATAACTTTCTGTTGGACCAAAGCTTCCGAAGGCCGGCCCTACATTGCCGACGGCAGAAATAGTGACACTAAACGCGCTTAGCAAATCCAGCCCGGTCATGGCCATAACCAGTGTGCCTATCCCCAGCAAAAGCACATACAACACAAAAAACGAGAGCACATTGCGCATGATTTCTTGCGAAACCACCTTATCGTTCAAGCGAACGTGAATGACGGCATTCGGATGAACGAGCTGCTTGATTTCCTTGAACGAGTTTTTCACCAGCAATACGAGGCGAATGATTTTTATTCCACCACCTGTTGAGCCGGCCATTCCCCCCGTAAAGAACAACAGAAAAATGACGGCAGCTGCTATAGGATGCCAGATTTCATAGTCTGCTGTTCCAAAACCGGTTGTGGTCAATATGGCGACCGCTTGAAAAGCAGCTGTGCGAAACGACTCGCCCCATTCCTGATACGCGCCCCCTGTCTGCATATTGGCAAATGTGATTAGCAGCGTAGCAATTAGCAAAATCCATAAATAAACCTTCAGTTCTGTATCCTTCCGAAAGGTTTTTATCTGCCCCCTCAACAATCGAAAATGCAGGGCGAAGTTGATGCCGGCCAATATCATGAATACAGTAATAACCCATTCGATATAAGCAGAGTTGTACTGCCCGACAGAACCGTTTTCTGTAGAAAATCCACCGGTAGCCATCGTTGCGAAGGCATGATTGATGGCATCAAACAAACCCATCGCCGGCCAAAGCAAACAAACCTGAATCAGCGTGATTCCAACATATATCAACCACAATCGCTTGGCCGTTTCCTGGATTCTGGGGGTCAGTTTATCCGCTGAAGGACCCGGCACCTCTGCCTTGAAAAGCTGCATGCCCCCAATCCCCAGAATAGGTAGGATTGCCAGCGTTAACACGATGATGCCCATCCCACCAATCCAGTGCATCAGACTGCGCCAAAAAAGAAAAGCATTCGGCAATGACTCGATCGTTGGTGAATTTGCTCCGCCCAGAATAGTGGCTCCGGTGGTGCTAAAGCCACTCATGGTTTCAAAAAAGGCATCACTATACGATTCCAGCACGCCACTCAGAACAAATGGAAGCGCACCAACCAGAGAAAGGACCCACCACGTAAGAGCCACAATCGCAAAGCCGTCCCTCACTTGCAGATCGTTGCCAGAGCCGCCTGTAATGCGCCAGCCCATGCCTCCTACAACAAGCGCAATGGCAGCTGTAGCACCAAAACTCCACGCAGAAGACTCGTGATACAACAGGCCAACAAGCAGAGGAAGTAAAAGCGCTATCCCTAAAAAAAAGAGAAGCACGCAAAGCGTTCCTATTACCGCTTTTAGATTGAGAACCATGGGTTAACCTTTCTCAAACAACCGTTCTGCTTGTGGAATATACCTGGATCTTACAAAGACAATCACACGATCGCCGGCATGAATGTGGGTTGTACCTGTAGCAACTTCTACGTCTTTACCACGCATAACCGCCCCAACAATCATATCGGTAGGTAAGTTAAGATCCGCAAGCGACTTTTTGGTAATCGCTGATCGTGGCCTTGCTTCTACTTCAAGAATTTCAGCATCCAGACCGTGCACGGTTGCAACACTCATCACGTGTTTGCCCCGGAGGAAGTGTAATATCTCTCGGGAAATAGCCAGCTTTTTGCTGACAGCTGCATCGAGACCAATGGCCTGACTTATAGGCACATAGGCTCCTTTTGACAAGAGCGCAACCGTTTTTTTAACACCCAGATGTTTGGCCATCAGACAAGCTACGAGATTCGACTCCTCATCTTCGGTCACCGCCACAAAAGCGTCCATCTCGCTCAATCCTTCCGTGACAAGCAAGTCGATGTCTGCAGCATCTGCGTGAATAACCAACACATTGGAAAGATCTTTTGCGACCTCCTCAGCCCGCTCCCGATCCGGTTCAACGAGTTTAATGTTCTTGAATTTCCTCTCATCCAGATGCTGAGCGATAAGCGCTCCGATGCGGGACCCGCCAAGAATCATCACTCGTTGGATTCTTCGATCACTTTTGCCCAACCGTCTTGCTACGTGCGGAATATGCTTCGGCCGGGCTAGAACAAACACCTGATCATTTTTCTGAAGCTTCGAAGCACCACGCGGCAGAAGCGTCCTGATCCCTCGCGTAATGCCCACTACACGAAATGGAATATCTGGTAACAACATGGACAAATCATTCAGCGCCATGCCACTCGCCGGCGATTGTGCATCCAGCCGCATACCAACCAGATTCAGCCGCCCCCCAGCAAAGGTCAGCATGTCTGTAGCATTTGCCCGCTGAATCAGGCGGGTTACCTCCTCTGCAGTACTCTCTTCAGGGTGAATCAGGATATCGATCCCAAAATCCATCGCCTTGATAACAGACTTCGAGCTGCTTATCACGCCAGAGCGTACGCGGGCCACTGTCGTTTTGACACCCAGCCGGCTTGCAAGCATACAGGAGATCAGGTTTACCTCATCTACAGTCGTTACTGCAATAAGGATATCGGCCTGTTTTACGTTACAATGCTGCAAGACCTCTTCAGAGGTACCGCTGCCCTGAATGGTGAGTACGTCAAGGCGATTCCGAACGGCATCCAGCGCATCAGCATTTACATCAACCACAGTAACGTCATGTTTCTCCATGGCCAATAAGCGCGCCACATCAAATCCCACTTCACCAGCACCAATTACGATTGCCTGCATCCGACTTTGATTTTTGATCTTTGTTGAGAGACCACAATGAAATAGACCTACTTCTGCAATCGATATTTCTTGATCGATGTTCTGACATCAATCCAAGCATAGTCTATTAACAGTGCTGACAGCCTACCAGATTAAGGCACCTATGTGAAATTCCAAAGTCTGAAGGTCACTTTTCATCATCAACTAACGGGAGACGGATCCAGAAGGTCGTACCGACATTCTCTTCCGTGTCAAATCCTATTTCTCCGCGTAAGTCTTCAATGCCTTTTTTAACGATGGCCAGGCCTAAACCTGTACCACTCGTTTTAGAAGAAAAGTTGGGCTCAAAAATCCGATTCCGAACCTCTTTGGCGATACCGCTTCCTTCATCAGAAACCGTACTATATGCCCAGGCAACGTTATGCTCCTCTTCATATTGAAGAGAGGTGGTCACGCGCACTTTGCTCGCTTTCTCATCCTGTGTCGCTTCGATCGCGTTTTTAATCAGGTTGATATAAATTCGCCGTAACTCTTCCCTATCCGCTTCAAGTACCAGGGCCTTGTGATGTAGTGTGGTTGATATATCAGCATCAACCTGCTCTTGCATAAGCGAAACGGCTTCTGAGAGTACCACATTCAGATCTAGCGGTTCAAGAATACGTTTTGGCAAACGGGCAAAAGAAGAGAATTCGTTTGCGATACGCGCAAGTGCGTCGACCTGCTCTATGAGCGTGGTTGTAATGCGTTCAAACAGACTATTAAACCGGGTATCCTTTTCAGAGGGGGTCGATTCATCTCCATCTAAGGATTGAAACGCCCTGCGCAGATGTTGGACCGATAACTTCATCGGTGTCAACGGATTTTTGATTTCGTGCGCAACCTGCCTGGCCATTTCACGCCATGCGAGTTGCCTTTCCTGCTGCGCAAGTTTACGCCGGCTGTCTGAAAGCTGCTCCTGCATTTCGTTAAAGGTCTGAACCAATTCGCCTATTTCATCGCGTGTCCCAACCGGCAGCGCCTGCTCAAACCGCCCGCGCGCTACGGCTTGCAATCCTTGCCTGAGCCGGCCAATCGGGCGCGTAAGTGCGTTTGCCAGCAGCGAAGCAGTTAGCATAATCGTTACCATAAGCAACAACAACGCACCAAAGAGATAAGCCACGGTTCGCGCGCGTTCTTCCTTGATCCTTTCCTGTTCGGGCAGCGTTGGCACAGAGATGACAAAAGCAGGCTCTCCATTCCTGTCAGACAACACACGATACCCCGCCATATATTCAAACGAGCCTACTCTTTCCGGGATAAAAGCATGTCGGGCCCCGCCATAATTGAGGGCATAGTATGCCTCAATAGGCAAACGTTCGTCGATCAGCCGATCTCGAATCAATTGCTCTCTACTGGTTTTCACCAGCACTTTATCCTGATATACATTCAGGTCCAGACCAACCTGATTAGACAAAGCGTTTACATTCACACGTGCCAGCGTGCCCGAAGGTAGTTCGCCAAAATCAGCTTGAAAAGCGAGGCTTTCTTCTACTCGATTAAGATGCTCTTTAATCCAGCTTTCAATGGCCTCTTCATTCTCTGCCGTTACCACGCGCAAACCGATTACCCCAACAATGGCAACGGCCAGCATACCAACAAGCAGGAACGCGTTCAAGACTTTATCCTTGAACTTGAACTTGGAGCGTCTCCAACTTCTACCCTTCAACCACCAGAGCCGCACAATCAAATAAAGCGGACCTCCCAGTAGCAAGCCGGCAACAGTCATCCGCAGCAAGTAATACAGGTGATCAAACAGGTTGATCAGCGACGAGCGAACGGCGATAATTGTGGTTGACGCCGGCGCAGCCTGCGTAACGCTTTCAGAAAATTGCGCGCGCGTTTTACGACGATAGTACGTCAGATATTCTTTATCACCAGTTTCTTCAGTTTGCCAAAATTCAGTCCGGGACTTGAGCGCATCAAAAACGTGCTCCTCCATCCGGTATCGGCCAAAATCTGACCCGAATGTTCTTAGTAATACCTGATCCTGAAATTCGGCCAGCGACAGATTGCCTCGCAACTGATTGACACCAGTAGGCAATAACACTTTCGGAAACAGCTTGCCTTCATCTCTCAGCAAGGTCTTCGGTTCAACACGCGCCATCACCCAGCCCACCTGTTGCTGACTTTCCGGATGAAAGATGGGCCCGAGACCTTCGTATTGAAATCGATCCGGCTCCCTTCGCCCCGTCACTTGCTCAACAAGCAAGCTATCCGAACCACTTTCAACAAACATGGATTTGAGTAACAAAAACTCAAGCGCATCTTCGTTATCCAGCGTACGCAAGCGATCGTCGGGTTCTTCTTCCATGAAGCGACCCACAGGAGATTCTGTTGAATCAAAGAATGTCAGACTCACATCATATGTAACAAGCGATGCGAGGGAAGAGCCGCGATACAGCGTCTCTGCCAGCGTATCCATCTGCGCGCGATTAATAGTACCTGCACTTTTGAGGACCAATTCGTCATGGAGATCAGTGTATTCATTTGCATCATTTAACACTTGCTCTATGGCAAAAATCACACGTGGATCCCGCCCTGTATCAAATGAGCCGGCGGACTCAACCATTCGGTTTCGCAGCTGAATATCCATGCCCTGATACAGGAGCAAATACAGTGGAAGCGTCAATAGTAAAATACCGAGCAACGCAGCGCGAAAATGCATCCACTCCTTTATGCCTTCCGGCCGCTCACAAACAAAAATGATAATGCCCCAACTGGCAACAAAAAAACCGATCCAAACAGCCCAGGGGACAGAAAAAGAGGTGACCAGGTACCCGAAATATAAAAGTTGGGAGAGGAGTCCAATGCTGCATGTGATTGCCCACAATCTTGTTCGAGGCCATAAGGCCGGCCAGCTATACAAGATCACCTGAGAAGCCAGCCACACAATGCCCAGAGCCATCGTCATGATGGATATTGTGGCCAGCATCATCGTAAAGAACACAAAGAAAACAAGCCGATCAGGCATCAAGCCTGTCCGCGCAAAATAATCCAGGGTGCTATCCAGTACGGCGTGATGAACAAAGAGCGCCAGTACATGCGTCAAAAAAGCAATGATCAGCGACGTACCAAATGCAATTGTTACAACCACAGCAAGCCGCACGGGCAACGGCATATCCGACTGCTTCTCTTTGAGTACCCGGCCAATTTGTCTGGCATAACGCAGCAGAAGCGCTGCAATCAATGCCGCAACCACCGTTGTGGTAAACATATCGCCCATAGACCGCATCACGCCAGCGCCAAAATCAGAGGCAAAGTGTGATGGATCAAACAATGGGGCAAGTGGAGCTTTACCGCGCTGCCAGCGCGCCGGCACATCCAGCACCAACAACGCATACCTCAAGCCAACAAGCAGCAGAGACAATACCGAAAAATGCAGCGTCGCTTGCAAAAAGCCAGGCTTCCCCACGGTCTTTTCGTAGACGAACGACTGGGTTCGGAAAACTTGAAAACAGAGAAACGCCATCAAGAAAAAAAGCAGCGTGAGCCACAAAATCTGGATATCGCTGTACCTTTCCTCAATCGCCATACGAAGCTCTTCAGCGCGTGGAAAAGCAATATAAACTGAACCCAGTGTATGACCTTCAATATCAATGATAGGCGACAATCTACCTTCAGAATGCACGGTCTCGGGCAGAGATACCTGCCGTTGTACCCACGCCTGAACCGGAAGCCGTGTCAAACGATTCCAACGTTCTGACAGGCTATAACTCTGCAAGAACTCGTTTTCAACGGGCATCTTTGCCCCAATGAGATGCACTGCGCGTACGGCGCCTATAACCTGCCCATCAATCGTAACCGGTTGCCACGCTACAAAGGCCTGCCTCACCCCGTCATCAATGGCTTCGATGTGCGCTGTATCAAGAAATTCTTCCGTGAGATACATATCTCCCGTTGGCATACTGAAGCCTTTCCATGCCACCAACCGGGGTGCAGCTGTGTACAGCTCAACGGACCCACGTTCCTTGTTTTTATAGTTGACGAAATACCGAATCAATCGCTGCAAGCTTGCAGGATCGTTTGTTCTGACGTATAAATCGAGTGCTTCAACAATGTCACTTCTGGAAGCTATGCTCTCAGCTTCCTGCAGTAGATCTTCCTGAATCTTTGCCAGATCGTCTTGAATTTTATCCAGCGCATTTTCAACAATGCGTGCCTGCTGCCGGCTCGTGTCACTCTCTGCTAATCGTAGCTGCCGCTGCTTGAGCAAAGTGGTTCCAGCCAATAACAATAGCAATACACTCATGGCAATTAACTGCCACTTCCATGCATTCAAGTTAGCTTTGTTAAACGAATTATTGTCCTGGGGCATCAGGTTACAGGTTCATCGTGCTGCAAGTTCATCATGCTATCTTTGGGTCACACGACAACGGTGTAAATTATGTTCTTCGAAATCAGCGGGTCATTCATCTGAGCAGGCTAAAGCGGTGGTGATCCTTTGACAAGTTGATACTATTAGTGATACTATCAGTTAGTACTGTCGGGCTCAACTGGATAGGAAGCAAAGAGGATTATCATATGTATCTCTCCTTCTTACCTTCTTCCGGTCAATTACACACCCAACGCTAAGAACTCGTCAAAAAACCAGGTTGTACCTACAAAAAACATTGAACCCTGAACATTGAACCCGAAACGAGTCACTGATAATGCGACAGCATATCCGTGACTCAGGCCAGGCAGCATCATCTACTCTCCAAGGCCTTGATGCTGATGCTTTTGATTTCAAATTGCTGTCCATTCCAATGCATGGTCATTTCCATTCGGTATGGAGATTCCCGGCCACGATTTTGATATTGTCCACGTATGTACCAATCACTTCCAACACGCAATTTATGCTGAAAAGAGAACCGGGCCGGCGGATGATCTCGAAAAAAGGCCTTCAAAATATAAGCAGTCTGCGCTCTGCTATACATGGTTGTTGCGCCAAGGATAGACACCTCAGTATACGAACTGGTAAACCGCGAAATCGCCTGAGCATCGCCCTTTGAAATGGCGCGCTGCACCTTCGCGATTGTTTCTCCCGGATCAGTTTGCAAGTGTGCATGTGCTAATTTCACAGGAGCAGACAACCAAACCAAAGCGCCAACCAAACAAGTATATATAAAAAACTTTTTTATTTCTGACATTGTGTTATTCATTATGCCCAAACGACTGGGGAATCATGGGTCTGTGTCATCTAGATCAAAAAGCACTCCACACCCTTTATTGAACGTATAGTAGGGCTTCAATTCTATTTATACCCCATCCGACGCGCCTTAGTGTCACATTTCATGGACACCCTGTCCATTCTGCAAATCAATCTGCCGGCGCTGTTGATCCTAAAGCTTCCATTTGAGCAACCGATAACCGTAAATGCCCACTTTTCATGAGTCATAGGTCTGTGTATACCTCCCTGTGGTTTCATGTGATTGATTATAGTTGACGGCTTCCCGCTTACAGCCAGCATTTACATCAAGAAACATGGAGCAATCTCTTTAAAAGAGACAAGGACTGATATGCATAGCATAACCACCGTATTCTATGGTACACGCAAAACACGTCATCACCAAGGCATTGTTGTGCATTGGTTTGGTCCTTCTTTTTAGCCGCTGTGATATTCCTACCGAAGGACCTGATTTCAGCTTCGAAACAAGTGTAAAAGCACCACTTATACTTGATAGAACTTTTGTTCTGCTTGGTCCTGATGAATCCGGTTTTTCGGCGCTCATTGATACGACACAGGCATCGTTTGATACATTATTTTCTGTTGAGCCCTCCACGAGCCGGCTCCTTATTAATCAGGATCTGGATGAACTGGAAATAGGAGATCTTGATGATCTCATTAGCGAAATCTCGCTTGATCCAATCTCTGTGGGTGTTTCCATTGGCTCGCTCGAGAACCAGGCATTCGAAACAGAAACCTTTGGTGACGAGGTCGGCCTTTTTATCTCTCCACAGATTGACCTAGGCGCAGCACCAGTTAACCCCTCAGTCCCGTCTTATCCGATTGGCAACATCCTTGTCCCGCCATCGGTCGACCTGATCAATCTATCTGGTGTCACGGTGGAATCTGTTCGTCTATCCAGCGCAACCAGCAACGTGAACCAGTTCGAATTCACGCTGGAGAACGGACTTGCCTCAGGTTCTTTAACGGACGGACAAGGTAATCCGCCCCTGCTCATTTTGGAGCAAAGCGAAGGTGGGTCCACGGTTGAAATTGCCCAGGTACGATTCCCAAGCTCACCTGCCCCCGGGCAGTCTGTACAGGCTACGATGTCTGTAAGTGAAGCGTTGCTAAGATCAGATGCGGTTTATCGCCTTGAGATCAGCACAACAGAAGGCGACACGCCGATGACCAACAACCCGACTGGCGTACAACTAACTACGCTGGTTCGGCCGCTTGAGTACGCAGAAACTGGCGTAACGGATATACCGGCGCAGTCTGACATCGATGCTTCAGGAGACGAACTTTCTCTCGGTGGTGAAACCAATTTCTCGGGTATCGTTGCAGCCGGCGGTGACATCACCATTCAGATCGAAAACAATCTGCCTTTTGATGTAACGTTGACTGAAATTACGGTCCGTAATCTTTCAGATGTAGGCACTACATTAGCTCCCAGCATCATGCTGGAACTCGACGATCTGCCAGCCGGCACAAGCACCAACATCCCCGAAGGCCAGTCGGTAGACCTCGTATTCCCATTGGCCGGCGCTGTCATTTCGAGTAACATCCAGGTGGATGTATTGGCCTCAAGTCCTGGCAAGAACTCCAGTGCAGTCATTGGTGATACCGACGGGTTGTACACCTCTGTTGTTGGTAACGTGGAGGTAGATGAATTGTATTTCATTCCTGAAGCTGAGGTATTCACCAGCGAAGGCTTGCTGGAAATAGACGTCGATGACGTCAGTTTCGAGAGCGGACAGGAATTTGTCGAGCTTGAATCTGGCACACTGATGATTCAGGAAATCACAAATCAGATGAACATGGATATGGAAATGCTGCGGTTCAGTCTTCCGGGCTTTCGCGTTGCACCCTATGCAGAATCTGATTCATTGGTCATCCAGTTTTCCGGCGCTTCCAACAATGCTGGATCATTTCAATTCAGCCAGTTATCCGGCGAAACAACGCTCAGAGACATTCCAATTGACCTCTCGGGTGTTCGCATCTATCCGGTTAACAATGAAGCTAATTACAATGTATTTGCGCTGAGCGAAGCCGGCCAACCCACTTCATTGAATGTCTCAGATCAAATCATTGCGTCTCTTTCACCTGAGGCACTGCAGGTTTCAAAAGTCTCTGCGATCATGAGTCCTACAACCATTGATTTGACAGATGATTTCAATGGCGATGGAAAGCTGGAGGTCATGAGCAACCAGGAAGCTGAAGTTATGGACCTCGGCAGTCTGGATGCACTCAGTGACTACGACCTGGACGAGTTCTCCTTCAATGGCACACAGTTCACCTTCAACATAGATACCAACCTGGGCGCAGACATTGTATTCTACGCCGCCATGGTGGGTGTTAAGGGAGATGGCTCGATCGTGTACTTGAGCGGAAACAACGAATTTGCTGTAACAGCTGATGATACGCTTGCCAGCAATTTCATAATCAATGGCAGTCCTGTTGCGCCGGAAGACCTGATGAAGTTTGTTATTCCGGGTGCGCCTTCAGCGGATCAGGTAGTTACACAGGTTGTCGAAATCAACAGTACAAACTCTAACATCGACGACTTCATCAGCGCCATCCCTGAAGAATTCAGATACGTAGGCAAAGGCCTGGTGCAGGGTATGAATGGCGGATTGGTTCAGCTTCAAAAACCATTTACCATCGCGGCAAATATTTCAGCCGGCATCCCTCTGAGCTTCAGTGGATCGTTTGGTATTGATGAAACCATGGAGGCAGATTTATCAAGCCTCGAAGATTTCACCAACGACGACTCTGATGTTACGATCAATGAAGGCAGTTTGCTGCTCGAATACACCACGGGCCTTCCGGTTGGCGTGGATTTGCAGGTTGAATTCCTGAATGCTGCAGGACAGGTAGTGGCTACGATGCCGGATTCTGCCGGCACCTCGTTCAAACTCGCTGCCGCTGCCGTGAACGAAGCTGGCATGACGACTGCGACAGAAACGGACATGCTCGAAATTGGCGTAACAGAAGCACAGCTTCGCGCCATGAGTGCAGGCACCCAGGCACGATTGAACCTACGCATTAATACCAATGATGGTGTGCCGGCAACCCTCAGATCCACCGACACCATCCAGATACGTCTCCTCGGCAAGTTCGATCTATCCATCGAAGTAAACTAATCTCGAGGCGTAGTAATCTCGACATGCAGTAACAACGTCCTTTATTTAAACCCTATTGCCTGATAAAGTTATGAAGTACTATACTTCCCCCCTGCTTTTTGCAGGACTCCTACTGCTTCTTCTGGGTGTCCCCCATGCAGCAAACGCACAGACTGATATTCGCGGCGTAAGCATGCTGAGCACAGCCGGCGGTGGCCCTGCGTATGTACGCGATACAGACGCCCTGTTTTTCAATCCTGCAAACCTCTGGCTGGACGAGCGCGGATCACGCTTTGTTATGACACTCGGTAGCGTGCAGGCCTTTGGCGGCGGTAGCCTGGTGCAATTCTCGCACTATAACGATTCGTTCACCCAGGGAAACGATCTGTCTAAAGCCGATATGCAATCCATTCTCAATGACTGGATGGGTCCACTCGACTCTGGGAAAATACGCAAACTCGGCGTTTCAGCCGAAATTGTGCCTATCGCGATGGCATTTCGCGGCTATGGATGGGGCGCAGGACTCGGCGTACGTACACGTACCTACACCCAGCTTGGCTTCAGCCGTGGGTTGTTCGACTTGCTACTCGTTGGTACAGATCAGGATGGCTCGTTCCCGGTAAACATGGATATTCGCTCCGTTGCCATGACGGAAATCTCAGCCGGCTTCAGCAAGCTGTTTCCTAAACAACGCCTGGCCATTGGGATTGCACCTAAAATGGTCCTGGGGCTGAACTATGCGCGTACGTCCATGGATTCTTATGTCGAATTATCGGACGGATCTATCACGCATAATTTTGATTATGACATCCAGCTTGCCGGCAACTTCAACCAAGACATCGGCGACGCGGTTAACTTCTTTGAATCCTCAGGCTTTTTGACAGATGCTACGCCTTCAGATTTTTCAGATCCATTTTCTGCCATCGCCGGCAGAGGATTTGGCCTTGATCTTGGCGCCACGCACGAGATATCCAAGAATCTGCTTGTCTCTGCAAGTTTGACGGATCTTGGCTACGTGAACTGGACAAAAAATGCAGACGCTGTTTCACCGACCGGTTCAACATTTCAGTTTGATGGGCTAGACCTCGATCTGGACCAGGTTAACAATGAATACGATGGCGATTTTGGCGCCTATGTAGAAGACTATTTCTCAACCCTCGTGGAAGATGCCTACGACGAAGTGGAGCGTACCCAAGGCGCTTTCAAAACAAAGCTACCGACTGCATTCCACGCCGGCGGATCGTGGCACGCGCTTAAAGGCTTGTTCGTTGTGAATGCAGGTACTTCTGTTGCCCTGAATCAAGCAGCAGGTAACCTCTCCCGCAAGCCCTCTTTTCACCTGGGTACTGAATTTCATCCTGGCCGACGTTATTCTTTCCCGATCAGAACAGGCATTCGGTTTGGCGGAGACGGGGCGCTCACAGCAGCATTCGGTTTCGGTATTCAAACTCCTGTTTACGACCTCAGCATTGGTGTTGCAGCAACACCTAAGACATCGTTATTGGGCGGTGGCGGCCGATATATGGTTGGTCTGTCTCTGGTTAATTTCAGGATATAACGGCTTCACAGCCATGCTGTGAAGCGTTCCGGGTTTTGGGTTCAAGGTTTAGGGTTCTTGGACTTCAACACCGAAAACAGGTATTTAAAGCCGGCGTATCTGCCAAAGATGCGCCGGCTTTTTTTGTGGGAGTTAGCCAGTCAAACACACCTGGCTTTTCCTTTTGTTTAATCATGCAACAAACGCCTTTGTCGTCGCAAAATAAAACACTACACAAGGTGACACTTGTCGCATTATCACACACACAAACCGCTTTCATATCATAATTGACGATCTGGCACGTCCTTTTCTTAAGCAGAAAATTCATTACACAGCTTAACATAGATTTGCCATTGTACATGGAAAACGTTCTTCTCACATATCACATAGTCCTATGGCTCTCACACAGGTTTGTGACCGTAAAAAGAGGCTCCTTGTAACCACATTCCGTGGCGAAATTTCTGGACAAGAAATCATGGATGCCTACACCCGCATCTACATGCAGCCCATGTTTGATGAGACTTTTCATCAGCTATGGGATTGCCGATATGTGGACAGGTTTGTATTTGATACAAACGACATGGCCGGCATCAAGCAATTGGCTACGACGTTCTGCCCAGGTACAGAACAACCCCTGGGAAAAATTGCCATCATTGCTTCGAACGAAGAAATTATAGATAGCGCAAAAGACATTATAGCTTCTACGGGAGAACACGCCCGCAAAAAGATTTTATTCAACTCTCTTGAAGAGGGACTGGATTGGTTAGGCATCGAAAATCTGCCGGCCTACCTGCTCAACTAACGCGTTCCAGACCGCCTTCCGCTCTTAGAACCTGTCTACGATCTATGGCCGAGATTGCATTTGCAGCAATTTTTGTTCAAATCAAGGCGCTTTTTGTGTTCGATGCAACGCATCGGGCGCAAAAAGGAACGCAGATATGGGCAAAAAGGAAGCGAAATGCATTTTGCAAGTTATTTGCAAGTTAATTGTCAACACGCCCTAGCCGCTCTGCCGCTTTTCATCTCGTTTAACTACCGACTTACAGTTACACTGGTGTGCGCATAAAGACAGCTAGGCTCACAGTCTGGCCCATTAGGTTGACTTCTCTCATACCGAGGGTCCGTTACTAGACTTGCAATAATCTTGTCGTCTTGCTCCACCTTAATGCTCAGTTCTCCTTCTGTTTGAGGGTAATAGAGAAATACACTTTCTTCTGGGGCCGAATAATAAACATCTCGTAATTGATCACATACACGATTATTTATACAGTCATTCAACAAGCAGTTTGAGCCTGTTTCTTTCAATGTAAAAGTGCAACGTATACTTTGATCATTATCCATCAGAATTGAGATAGAATAATCACCAATCGAGGAAGCATCATCTTCAGCGTTGAAGCTCACCAAAAAACTATGACCACAGCCGGCAGTTGTGCATGTTTTCTCTGACATCAATAGCTCTTGGCAAGCAACAGCGAGAAAGACGATAAATACTAAAGCAAACAGCTTCATTTTCTGATAATCGTTGTATAAACAGCATTTCGCAAGACAGGTTACAAAGCAAAACCAACTACTGCTCTTTCTCGCAATTCAACATATGAAATGCCTCGCCAGACTACAATCCGGATCGTTTCAGGTGCTTGTTATGAACTTTGCCTCTCACTCCGCAGAAGTAGCTCGCTTTTTGCACTTCAGACAAAAGCAGACGTGCCACGAATACAGAGAAATACTCCTTCTTTTGGACGATAATACCTATCTCCATAGATCATTATTTTACTGGCTGTCGAATCACTAATTTTCGTTTTTCCGGAGCCGTTCGTCTCGGATCGTTTAGGTAAATCTCGTGATAATATCCGTTGGGCGTTAGATTGTTATCTGGCAGATATTCGTTGTAAAGTGTTTTGCAAACTGCGCTGATCTCACCATAATCACCGACGTGCATGATTTGCACGCTTTTGCCTTCATGCAGATTTTCAAGCCGCAATGATTCAGGTGCAGGGCCACGTTTAAGTTCAACTTTGGCTACGGCTTCTTCAAACTGCTCTTGGGTTATCCAATCGACAAAAACGATCATTACACGCCAATGCCAGTTGTTCTTATTGCCTTCGATGAAGTCTTTCTCATCGTCAGCCCAAAACAAGAATTCCGGCGGTGGTTCGACAAAGTTTTTACCCATCCGTTCTTTCACCAATGGTTTGACCATGTGAACCACGGAATAAAGCCATTTCACAGCCTCGGCACTTTCATCGCTTTCTGGATTGCCGGTGCCATCAATAACAGCAAACCTGATTTCAGGTACATCAACCAGCGTGAATTGCTTTTCTGGCGGCAAATACAGTTCTCCTAATCGTTTATGAAAATTTTCTACGTCCATTTTCTACTTTGAGTGAGTTTATGTATTCCAGGGTTTTGTTTGCATATAATCCAACGTTTTAGCAATCCATTCCGCCTCGGCCAATAACTGGCCGATGGAGAAGTTGAACATGGTGTCAACGTAGTCGGGCAGGGGTTGTTGATCAAAGTGAATATCTTCGAGTCTTTTCAATTCTTCTGCCACGGCTTCTTTGCGCGTTTGTAGCGCCTCCAGCGCCTGGTTTCGCGTGAGTACCGGCCAATGAATCATGCCCATTAACAAGGATGAGTAGGTGGGACGGACGGTGTTGAGGGCAGAAAGGGTTTGGTCTACCAATGCCTTCTCGCCCTCGCTGGTCATTCTGTATATTTTTTTGGCCTTTGCAGTAGCCTGGATTTCCGCCAGAACCAGGCCTTTCTTTTCCAGCTTGCCACGCACCAAATAGATAGAGGAAAACCCTATTTGCGTCCATTCCCGCATCCCACGCAGCGCTATGACCTGCTCTAGCTCATAGCCGTAGCGAGGCATTTCGGCAAGCAGGCCAAGACCCAGGAATTCGCTGCCGGTAAGATTTATCGTGGCCATATTCTAGCACTAGAATTCATTTCTATTCTAATACTAGAATAATTAAGATAAAATGTCAATACCCGACTGAAAACAACATGGGTTTATCAATGGACAAACTATTCGAAATTGGCTACCTTCCCCACTCGATTACTGGTTTAGCTCCTCGCCCTGTTGAATACGCTATTATTAAAAGCAATAAAAAGCCGCGAAAAATTAGATCTTTGCTAAACAATCCAG
>JBGCEN010000138.1:0-10500 GCA_045106435.1 Rhodothermales bacterium | reverse complement strand
CAGCACGTTCATGCATAATGATGAGCCTCGAACTATTGTTGGCGTAATTGAAGACTTTCATATCCATTCGATGCATATGGCAATCAAGCCATTTATGATTCGGCTTGAGCAAAATCGCACCGGCTATTTCGCATTGAAGGTCCAAACAGGAAATCTGGAGCATACAATCACAAAGCTTCAGCAATCCACTGCGCAGTTCTCACCGTACCCCTTTGAATATCAGTTTCTGGACGAGCAGTTTGATCAACTCTACAAGCAAGAGCAGCGGCTGGGAGAAACCATCGGATTCTTCACCCTGCTTGCGTTACTTATCTCTTCATTGGGATTGTTTGGACTTGCTGCATTTGCCGCAGAACAAAGGACAAAAGAGATTGGCATTCGCAAAGTACTCGGTGCGTCTACAGGCAAGATCACGTTGATGCTCTCTAGAGAATTTACAGGACTTGTTGTTATTTCTACCGTTCTGGCAGTGCCTATTGCCTACTTCGCTATGCAAAGATGGCTCGAGCGTTTTGCCTACCACATCGACATTGGCCCTGGCGTTTTTCTGTTTACAGGTCTACTCACATTGGCCATTGCAATATTAACCGTTTCATATCAATCGGTTAAAGCGGCTATTGCAAATCCGGTTAAAAGTTTACGCTCCTGATTACCCGTTCTTTGTTTTGACGATTCACTCTTAACCACGAGCCCATTCTGTTCAACTGAAGCTATGTTTGATCTAGACAAAACACTCAGTACCTGGCGTAACAGCTACAAGCTTCGTCGTGCTTTTTCTACGGAAGACATGGATGAGTTGGAGCAACATTTACGAGATGAAATAGATGAGCTGGTTGAAAAAGGGTTTTCGCCACAAATGGCATTTGAGCGAGCCATAAAAGATATGGGCAGTTGGGACACTGCAGAGAAAGAATACGGGAAAGTTTTCTGGTCGAAAGCCAAAAGAGAGCACCGTCTGCAGGATGAAATAAACTGGAGATATTCCATGCTTAAAAATTACTTGATGGTTGCGCTCAGAACCATGCGCAAACAGAAAATCTATACAGTCATAAACATCCTCGGACTGGCGGCCGGCCTCGCTTGCTTTATTCTGATCATGCTGTTTGTTCAGCATGAATTCTCTTACGACCAGTTCTACGACAACGCTGAAGACATCTACAGGGTTACCAAACGCAATCCGGGTGATGTGTATCTGGGGACAGATCATTTTGCGCTAACCCAAGCCCCACTCGCCACAACGATGACGCAGGACTTTACTGAAGTCGCACTCGCCACCTCATTTGAATACCACGAAGCATTGCTGGGTTATCAGCAAACCCTTCATTCAGAAAAAGGACTTTGGGGTGATCAGCATTTTTTCGAAGTCTTTTCGCTTGAATTGATTGCCGGCAACCCCGCAACAGCGCTTGCATCTCCCAATGCAATCGTCCTGACAGCCGCCCTGGCCGAGAAATTTTTCGGTAAAGAAAATCCACTCGGAAAAATCCTGGTTGTGGATAATGAAAAAGGGTATCAAATCACGGGACTTATCGCAGATGTGCCGGAAAATTCGTCTATCCAATACAGCTTTATTACGTCGGTTGTATCCAGCGACTATTATAATTCACAAGTTGCAGAAAGCCGCTGGAATAGTAATTATATGTACACCTTCTTCACGCTTGCAAAAGGTGCCAAAATTGATGACTTACAGGCTAAAATGCCCGCATTTACCAACAGGTATCTTTACACTGGCAGGGACGATGTCGCAGTCATCGACAGAGAGCAATTCTTTTTTCAAAAGCTCAAAGATGTACACCTTATTTCAACGGCCAACTTTGATGTGGGCCGGCATGGCAGCCTCACGCAGGTGTATATGTTTTTAGCCATTGGCATAGTCATCCTTTTACTGGCCTGCATAAATTATGTAAACCTTGCGATTGCTCGTTCCATACGAAGAGCTGCTGAGGTGGGATTGAGAAAAACGGTGGGCGCAATCAGGCCGCAGTTGATCGTACAGTTCATTGGCGAATCAATCTTCATGGCTTTTTTGGCCTTACTGCTTGCCATTGGCCTGGTTCACCTGCTATTGCCTTTCTTCTCAACCCTTGTTGAACGCAGCCTTGAACTTAACTACCTGGATAATCCATGGGCGATTCCGGGTTTGTTTTCTCTTTTGATTCTGGTCGCCGGCATTTCAGGTAGTTACCCCGCTTTTCTGATGGCCTCCCTGCATCCAATTGAAGTATTAAAGCGGAAAAAGGGTGGCAGTACTTCAGGATTCAGTATGCAGAATACCCTGGTAGTCGGACAGTTTATGGCATCTATCGTGCTTGTTACGTGTGGCTACGTCATTTACCAACAGCTGAATTATGTTCGCAATTCAGAGATGGGGTATGACAGAGAGCATATTCTCAACATTGCGCTTCATGGGAACGATAACGAACTATCGAGCAACATTAAGTATGTGCAAGAATCGTTACTTCGCAATGCCGCTGTCTCCGGGGTAACCGCCGCCAGGTCCCTTCCGACCAACATTTCGATGCAACAATCCATAACAGAATGGGAAGGCAGCGATGTTGATGATGAACTGCCGCTACACGTTAATCCGGTGGACTATAATTACGAGGAGGTCTTTGGCATCCAACTCGTCGCCGGCAGATCCTTCTCGCCGGACGTGACCACAGATGGCGATACAGCCTGCCTTATCAATGAAACCACTGCAAAAGCGCTTGGATGGACTGCCGAAGAAGCCATTGGTCAATCCTTCAGGCACGACCGCAAAATGCGCATTGTAATTGGTGTGATGAAAGACTTTCATCTGCATTCCATGCATCATGCCATTAAGCCGCTTCTCTTCTATCTAGACAATGGCTCGCGTTTCAAATACATATCTGCTAAAGTCTCGCCGGGTAACCTGCCAGAAACGATCAGTTTTGTGCGGTCGACCGTACAGGAATCTTCTGCTTTCCCTTTTGAATATCAATTCCTCGACGAAAATTTTGATCAGCTTTATGCCCAGGATGCCCGCCTCGGAAAGACGTTCAGTTTTTTCACCATCCTCGCATTTCTTATCGCATCCCTGGGCCTCTTTGGTCTCGCTGCGTATGCAGCTGAACAGCGTACCAAGGAAATTGGCGTACGTAAAGCATTGGGTGCATCGTCAAGAAGCATCGTAGTTATGCTTTCAAAAGAATTTGCACTTCTCGTGCTTATTGCATCCTGCCTGGCAACCCCAATTGCCTATTTTGCCACGCAAAGATGGCTCGAAGGCTTTGCCTACAGCATAACCGTCGGGCCAAAAGTTTTCATCATGGCAACGCTCATTACGTTGACCATTGCCATCTTATCCGTTGGCTATCAATCGTTAAAAGCCGCCTTCGCAAATCCAGTCAGAAGCTTGCGGTTTAATAGTTAAGTTTGCTGTAGGCGGTTTTTAGGTAGCTTAATACTGCCCAACCCGGCACAAAAAAAGCGACTTCCCTTAAAGAGAAGCCGCTTTGGTATCGAGCGTAACACTACAATCACTTAATGGATCGGAATGTAGGAGGCAGGCCGTTGCCGATGGGCGATTCATCATAAGCCGGCTTTTCGGGGCCGTTTTCGGCAGTTGCGTCCGTTCCGCAGAATTTCTTGTATGCATTCACCAGATCCATGGCAATTGCATTTGCGCTGCGTCCCTCGATATGGCGGCGCTCAAGCACAAATACAGGATCTCCATCTTTCAATAAAGTCATAAAAGGTGAAGAAGGCGGTACACCATGCAGATATTCACGTGCACGTGCTGTTGCTTCCAGGTCCTGGCCGGCAAAAACCGTCACATAATTATCTGGTTGGATTTCAGTTTGCATAGCCATTGCCACAGCAGGGCGAGCATTGGCTGCTGCACATCCGCACACAGAGTTTACTATAAGCAACGTAGTTTTTGATTCAGCCGCTTCAAATGCATCGTCGACGGCAGTGATGTCGCGGAGTTCACTCACGCCCAGTCGCGTAAGTTCTTCACGCATCGGATGTACTAGCGCTTCGGGGTACGGCATATCTTCCCTTTTAAAGTTTATACAGTTCTTCTATTGTAAAAGCTTATCGACCCAGCTGTAATAACAGGATTGAATCAGTAAGCTGAAATACGCATTCTAAAACAAAAGAAAATTCCCAACATAATCGATAAGGAAGCTTTCTTGTGCCTTTGCAAGGTAGAACGTAAGAATTAAAATCTTTGATCCAACAAACGGCTATCTTCTGGAAAGATGGCGTAGTTCCTTTTCCATTTCATCTTTGGTAAGGTCCCAATCACCATCTTTCGGCAGATCAGGGATAATTTCGTCAGCGGCATCATGTGCTGCTTCACGTACTTTATCTCCAAGATCTTTGCCAGCCGTTTGTATGCGTTCATTTACTTTCGCCAGCTGCTCCTCAACCATTTCAAGCTTCTCCTCAGCTGTCCGCAATTGGAGACGTGCCTCAACACGCATACGACGTCTAAGTTTTTTTCCAGACTCAGGCGCTAACATCAAACCTGTACAAATACCTGCCGCAAAAGCAGCAGTAACTGTGACTATATGTGAAAATCGTGTGTTCATAATGGAATCAAATCGTTTCTGTTGGCATATCCAATATACTGAAACATCTTTCCTTTGACCTGTTCTACGTCTTCGGCCCCCTTTTTAACTCAAAGAACTGGTTAATTTTTTACCTTTTTTATGTAGAGTTGGCCGTGATTCGTTCCAGTTTTTGCATTTCTGCTTCGTTTTTGAACTTTTCTACGCATCAAGTGACTGGTAAAACAGCTTTTTTTCTGATCTGTATATTTCTAACCGGATGTGTTTCCACAACACCCCAGCACACTTCATTAATTCAGGCAGAATTGGTCAGGACAGATACCTCATTAGTAAAAACAGACTCCTCAGGCCAATCTGACTTGGAACTGGCCCTCCGAGAAGCAGCCGACACCTGGGCCGGCACACCACATGTGTGGGGCGGCACATCGAGAGAGGGTATTGATTGTTCTGCCCTTGTACAAACCGTGTACAAAGATCTGCTCAGCGTTAATATCCCACGGACCACGGCCCTGCAATCCAAAGTAGGTGCGTTTGTACCCCTCAATAACATGCAGGTTGGAGATCTGGTTTTTTATCGCATAAACCGGCGAACCAGACACGTAGGCATTTATGTTGGAGAAAATGAGTTTATGCACGCTTCAAAAAGCAATGGAGTCACCATATCTGCCCTGGATGACGAATACTGGCAGAATCGATTTTGGATGGTCCGCAGAATTTTTGAACTACCCGAAGAAGAGCTTGCCGGCGAAGAGAACAGCACCGTTCCTAATAAAAACAGATCTGGTTGGTAAAAGCGCCGGCTTCTTACTCACCCTCAGATTTACCATATCATCCTGAACAGCGATTCCCCATGACAAGAAATTGGTGGAGAGAAGTACCTATATTCCATTGAATCAGGGATCTAAAAGCTAACATATAGAGTCGAATAGCGTTTATTTTGTCGGTTATTGTATTTTGTCAATCATAAAGCATATTCTTGACTAAGCCGCTGCAGAATACCGTTGTGGCACTTAGTTTCGACCCAATAATCGACAGATAGCTTTCATAGCATAGATTTTATTTTAATGGAAAAGAATCTTCCCATCTATCTGACTGAAGAAGGCCTCCAAGCCCTCAAAGAGGAGCTGCATCACCTGAAATCGGTGGAACGTCCGCGTATTTCGCAAGATATTGCTGAAGCACGCGCCCAGGGAGATCTCTCTGAGAATGCGGAATACGACGCTGCAAAGGATGCACAAGGACTTCTTGAAGCAAGGATTTCTAAAATGGAATCTGAAATTGCAGACGCGCGGATCATAGACGGTGCCAAAATTGACACCTCTAAAGCATTTATTCTGAGCACAGTACGGGTAAAGAACCATGCAAATGGCTCAGAACAGAAATACATGCTGGTATCTCAACCTGAGTCGAATATCATGGAAGGAAAGATATCAGTAGACAGTCCTATTGGTAGAGGATTACTCGGCAAAGAAGTAGGTGATGTAGCAGAAATCAAAGTCCCTGCCGGCAAGATATCGTTGGAAATTCTGGAAATTACACGATAGCGGTTTCCCCGTCTACTTTTTGATCACACCGCATTTTTCAATAAGCGTCCAAGCCTCAGTTTGGACGCTTATTGTCTATCTGAATCTTACCCACTTAAAACCCGGGACGGAAGTTTGTCCACTGTAATAGACTTTAGAAGCGATACGGTAACCAGGCCAGTTGATGGCATGCGACGCGCCATGTTTGATGCGGTTGTTGGAGATGATGTCTATGGAGAAGATCCAACCGTAACTAAACTGGAAAATACAGTTGCCGGCTTGCTGGGTAAAGAAGCAGCGCTGTATGTACCTTCGGGCACGATGAGCAATCAACTTGCACTGCTTGTACATACCGAGCGTGCTACCGAGGTTATTCTAGAGCGTCACTGCCATATTTTCAATCACGAAGGCGCTGCCGGCTCATGGCTTTCAGGGGTTCAGATGAATCCACTTGATGGTAACAAAGGCATCCTGACGGCCTCAGATATCGCGCCCTACTTGCGATGGGGACAATACGGAGAACCAGCAACGAGCCTTATTTGCCTGGAAAACACCCACAACCTGGCTGGCGGAAGGATTCACGCGTTAGAAGTACTTGAAGGTATCCGGGCGCTTGCAATAGAAAACAAAATTCCTATGCACCTTGACGGTGCAAGATTATGGAATGCATCAGCCGCCACAGGTATTGCAGAACATACCTATGCCTCTTTTTTCGACACCGCAAGCGTTTGCCTCTCCAAGGGATTAGGCGCACCCGTGGGTTCTGTGTTGGTTGGTAGCAAGGCCCACATCAATAAAGCCAGACATTTCCGGAGCCGGCTTGGGGGCAGCATGAGACAAGCCGGTGTGATTGCAGCTGCGGGTTTGTATGCACTTGAACATCATCGAAGCCGGCTAAACGAAGATCATAAAAGAGCAAAAGAACTTGCCATGGCTCTCAATGAGACGGCATGGTTCTCGGTAGATCCTGATGACATTGAGTCGAACATTGTCTTTTTCAAAGTAGCGAATAACGCGGCTCATGATGCCGTTAAACAGTTAAAAGAACAGGGTATCTTGGTAAGCGCTACAAAGCCAGATGAAATTAGAGCCGTAACACATCTTGAAATAACCGACGAAGACATTGTGCAAACCAATTTGATATTGAGCAAATATTTTAGTCAGGCAATCCCTGCGTAATACACCTCCTCTAGTTTATTTTAACATCTATGATTTCTACCGAGACGTCAATTCCCTACAAACAACCACAAAACACAGCGCAACTGGCTGAACTGGCTGCGTTCTACGGAACGCCCACCTACGTTTACGATGAGCGCATCATCAGACGTCAATGCCGGCTTTTGAAAAAGCACCTTAAAAGTGTTCAGACCAAGTTGCTTTATGCAATGAAGGCCAACTCACATCCGGCCATACTAAATATCATAAAATCTGAGGGCATTGGTATTGATGCTGTTTCTCCGGCAGAACTGTATCTGGCACGCCGGCTTGGCTTTGCACCCGAAGATATTCTTTATACTGCCAACAACATGACAGATGAAGAAATGCACACCATTGCCAAAGAAGGTGTGCTCTTGAATATCGGGGAATTATCGCGGGTAGCACGTTTTGGAGAAGCATATCCAGGCTCGGATGTTTGCGTAAGGCTTAATCCTCAAATTGGTTCAGGTCATCATGCGCATGTTATTACTGCGGGCAAATCAACCAAATTTGGTATTCCCGTCGGCGAAAAAGATGAGATTCTGAAAGTTGCAGCAAAAAACAACCTGAATATTGTAGGTTTACATCAACACATTGGAAGCGGTATTCCTTCGATGGAAGTATTGGGACAAGCTATCCAGGTGATTCTTGAGACCGCACAGCATTTTCCTGATCTCAAAATCTTGAATCTTGGAGGAGGGTTTAGTATCCCCTACCACCCGGAAGATTCAACTATTGACTTTGAAAACTTCCAGTCTACTATCGTATCGATTCTTGCAAATCATGCTGCAACACGAGATAAATCTGATCTAACGTACTGGTTTGAGCCCGGACGATTTCTTGTTGCTGAATCGGGTACTTTACTCGTAACCGCAAATACCGTAAAAACAGCTAATGGAAAGGTTTACGCCGGCACAGACTCAGGAATGAATCAATTGGTGCGGCCCTCTGTGTACGACGCTTACCACGAGATTTTCAATCTCTCCAATCCACAAGGCCCTAGAACCTCCTATGAGGTGGTGGGGAATATTTGTGAATCCGGTGATGTTTTTGCGAGAGACCGAATGATACAGAGAATCAACGAAGGCGACTTTTTGGCAATCATGGATGCCGGCGCTTACGGGATGTCGATGGCTTCTTTGTATAATCTGAGACCTATGCCGGCTGAGGTACTCATTCGAGAAGATGGCAGCCATACAAACATCAATCCCAGGATTTCGGAAAAGAATCTGATTGACACGATGTACGGCGATTACTTTGCGACCTAAAAGCGTAACGTAAAAGATAGGAGACGATGGGCGCTTGATACCCTACAAAACAGAAACGCGTAGTGTTGGCAAGCCGGTAATCGTTGCTTCCATTTTATCACCCGATACAACTTGTGCTACGCCTTCTGGCGTACCCGTATAAATCAAGTCTCCCGGCAACAGCGTGAAAACGGTTGAGCAATAGGCAATTAATCGAGAAACAGAGAAGATCATATCACCGGTCTCCCCCGCCTGTCTTATCTCATCGTTGACTTTTAACGTTATTTCAAGGAGTTGAGGCTTCTCAACAGCATCAGCCGGCACCAAATCTCCCAGCGGCGCAAAGGAGTCAAACCCCTTGGCTACCGACCAGGGGTGGCCTTTTTTCTTTGCTTCTGCCTGAATATCACGCGCGGTCATATCCAAGCCAATACCATATCCACCTACGTAGGATAGAGTATCTGCTTCTGCAATATCTCGTCCTTGCTTACCGATAACTACAACCAGTTCTACTTCATGATGTACGTTACTGGATGCAGCCGGCAAGCGTACCAGGCCTCCATTTCGAACAAGCGCTGTTGAAGGCTTTAAAAACACCATGGGTGTAGTGGGCACTGCGCTATTCATCTCTGCAGCATGTTTTGCATAATTCCTGCCGATACAAAAGATTCGTGGTGAAACTACAGCTATATCTGTACCCGGTAATACGATATTCATATGATTTATTCTGATAAAATAGAGGCTACAATTTACACCCAAAAAATACTACCCGCTAACCGCGAGTCGTCATCTTAAATTCTCAATTGAACCCTTCGCAAACCGGAAACACTCGAGTCATTTGGGGTTATAAGGCTGTCTATATAAAAATCTCGATTATACTAACTCTCGCGCCGGTATTCAATCCGCCGCCTGCAAGTAGAGCTTTATGTACGCAATTATTGAAGTAGCTGACAAACAATTTAAAGTCAGCAAGGACGACAAGGTCTACGTTCCATTGATGGACGCCAAGGTAGATTCAGCAATTACCATCAAAGATGTATTGCTCATCTCCGATAATGGCAAAATTAAAGTGGGCGAACCTACTGTCAAAGGTGCCACCGTTAAAGCCAAAGTACTGGGACACGTAAAAGCCGATAAAGTGCTTGTGTTCAAGAAAAAGCGCAGAAAACGCTATAAAGTTAAAAACGGTCACCGCCAGCAATACACACAAATTCAGATAAGCGGCCTAACAGTTGGCTCTGGCAAAGCAGCAACTGCGCAAAAAGCAAATGATGCGCCTGAAGCTAAAGCAGCGGCTAAACCAAAAGCAGCGGCTAAACCAAAAGCAGCAGCTAAGCCAAAAGCGGCAGCTAAGCCAAAAGCAGCGGCTAAGCCAAAGGCAGCGGCTAAACCAAAAGCAGCAGCCAAGCCCAAAGCGAAGCCTGATGCAGCTGAAAGCGACGAATAATTCTTCGCAAGTGAATCTCTTATAGACGATTCAACGATATATTTTGAGTAAGTACCAACTTTAAATTACACGTACGTCATGGCACATAAGAAAGGTGTAGGTTCAACCAAGAATGGCCGCGATTCCAACGCGAAGATGCTCGGAGTTAAGGTGTATGGTGGTTCTTTCATTAAGTCTGGTGGAATCATTGTCCGCCAAAGAGGCACCAAATTTCATCCAGGCGTGAATGTATCTCGCGGTGGTGATGATACCCTTTTCGCAACAGCCCCTGGTACCGTTCGCTTTACGCGCGGCAGTGGCAACCGGAAATTCATCCATGTGGATCCCGTTGCAGTAGCTTAGTATTAAGTATAAAGTCTTGTTAAAGGGTTCCTGCAATAGTAGGAACCCTTTTTTATTTTAGACTGATTTGCATACGCAGATATTTTGTCAACGGCCCGAGCGTGGACTCGGTAAGCAAAACTGTGTCCAGGACGTATCATCATGACATCACTTCGCAGCGCGTATTTCCTTCCCTCCCCCCCCGAAGCCATTGAATTGAGGGCATT
>JBGCEN010000137.1:0-6902 GCA_045106435.1 Rhodothermales bacterium | reverse complement strand
GCACAAACAACGCACCAACCGACACAGCCTCATCTCCCTACAAAGCCGCCCATGGAAAGCAGTCGATCTGTGTTAATGCGAATGTCTCTGAAATACACAAGGGCCGTATAGAGGTTATCAGGCCTCGAAACTGCGCCTCTTGGCAGACGCTCCGTACCGGAAACGTAGCGATAATCGTACTGCCCTTGTTTGAGCAATATCGCTACTTCATAACTCTTCGTGTCCTCATTCCAGGAAAGTCGGTGATCAGGATTTATTTCCCAGCCATTAAAGCTTCCGATGATGTAAACATCACCGGTGGTTTTCCCGCCTGATTCTGTGACGTAGCTAAACTGTACATCTACATATTGCGCAGATAGATCTGCATCCGCATAATCAGATACTGCTTCGGAAATCACCGGCTGGCCGTACAGCTCTGGATCGAGCAAATCACCAGGAAAACGCGCGTAGTCTGGCTCCATTGTTACTGTATAAGGCGCTTCGTTAAAAGCAATTTTAGCGATACGATTTCCCACGCGCAAATCACTGATATCCAGGAAATAATCCGCTGTTACCGGATCAAATGCCTGATCGGCGGTCAGGTAAAAACGAAGCGCCGGCTGTTGGATTAAGCTGGGTTGATCTATACATTTTGTTTGATTGAAGCGTCCATTTCTAGCAAAACAGGCTTTATAATCGAAAACACTGCCATCCAGACTGGAAGGAGGAATAAACAGAACGGATGGCTGTACCGCTGTGAAGCCTCCCTGTCCGATCAATAGATTTTCTATGCCCAATTGTAGACTGGTGTTTTGCTCGGAGACGAAAAAGGGGCGCTCGAACAGGACATTGTTTTCCTGCCCCATTTCTGTTACCCGAATGATGTAATTGCCACTGATCAAGAAGGAGATGCCATCATTGGGAAACTGATAACTGTAGTGGGTATATCGTACATCAGTGGAACGGGAAGAGCGGTAGTCGAGGATATCATCCCGATGAAAAACACCCAGGTATTCTGCCGGCACAAGATCTCGCTGCCAGTACGCATCTGCATGATAGAAATACACAGAAAGCGGCCGGCTTTCCTCTCCAATCACGTCAAACTCAAGTTGAATGGCGTCGGCGCTGCGAGTGGTAATTACAGGAAATTGTTTTTCAGCCCCCGATGGGGTTTCGTAATCACTCTGTGCACCAAGCCCGGTCAGATATAACTGAATACTCTTGATCGACGGATCCGAGGCAGCAAGTTCAAGCCTTTTTGGCTTTTCGGGTGTCCGCTCAATAATAAACGGCTCTTTATCTTTTTTGTCGCCGGCTTTTTCCGAGCCCGCACAGCCGGCAGCCAGAAATAAGAGCACGGACCCAATCAGCGTCCATCCTTTCCTTGAATGCATAACGCTATCAACTTTACATCCCAACATCTGGGCCACGCCTTTTTTACTACTCATATGTCATCCCAACAGGGCACGCATTAATTTAGAACACGATCAGCAATCACATGCCCCTTACCCAACATCTCAAACGTTCACCCTCACTTATAGAACACATTAAATCAGTTGAAGACCTAGTACTCTGTCAGCGAAATAAATGAAGGTATTTTTTATAAATGATTTCAGAATATCGATCAAGGAGTTATGATTTTAGAAGTATTTTAGCTGGTTTCATAAGCTCTGATGAAGAAAAAAAAAAAAAAATCCTTGATCGATATTCTGAAATCAAAAGAAGCAAGCTCTATTTACTTTGCTGACAAAGTACTACTGCTGTGTCAACAAAATAAGTTAAGTTTTGAGGTTCATAGGTACGAGAAGTACAACGGGTTCGAAACGTACGGAATGCGTCATGTTTCAATTATTTCGATTTTGTACCCATCGTACACTTCGTACCCTGCAAAGCCAATCCTTCATTTATTTCGCAGACAAAGTACCAGTCTTTGCTCTGATACGTTTGCGCTTTTATTTAACCAACAACATTTGCTTCACTTGCTTCTTGCTACCTGATTCAAGCTGATAAAGGTACATACCGCTAGCAAACCTGGATGCATCAAAAACAACTTCATGCTGCCCTGCGGTTTGCCGGCCATCAACCAGTACTTGCATCTCCCGACCCTGCATATCGAATACAGTTAATTTCACGCTCCCCTCAACGGGCAAGTCATAGCTAATGGTAGTCGATGGATTAAACGGGTTGGGATAATTCTCGTGTAACACCAATGCTTCCGGCGCTGCAACAGGTACACTGACCACATTGCTGTACTCAAACGTACCATCGAAGTCGATTTGCTTTAGTCTGTACTCAAACGCAGGTACAGCACCCGGCAGTTGTGTGTCCCAATACGTGTACGCATGAGGCGCCAGCGTCGTGCCTTGTCCTGCTATAAATTCAACGGGCCCCCACGCTCCAACACCTTCTTCAGCATCATAAGCTGTTCTTCTTTCCAGATAAAAACCAGCGTTGTTCGTCTCTGAGGCTGTTTCCCATTTCAGTTGTACGTTCCCCTCTGCATACAAACCGGTGAAGCTTGTAAGTTCTACAGGCAATGGATCTAGGGCAAGAATCCAGTCTCTTATGAGCGTAACAGCATCTTCATCCAGCTTGCTCTTTGCCAGCGGCGGCATGGCCGTGGCGGTACCAACCTCACTGATCCGCTGATACAATATCGACCGTTCAGGATCTCCAGGCACAATAACTTTAGCGCCTTCAATGCCCAGGTCCTCAATGACTTCGCCATTAACAAGACCACTTTCACTCATTTCAACATTCAGCCGCAGATCAAAGACCGATCGTGGCCCACCCTCAGGCCGGTGACAGCCGGCGCAGTTTGCATCCAGGTAAGAGCGCGCCCGTTCCTCAAGGGTCGCAGTCTCGTCTGCAATATTCTTCGAGGTTAAGATTCCAGATAATCCATTCAAATCTATCGCTGGATCAAACACACCAATGTGATTCAGGCTTTCAAGTTGATTGCCTGTCAATCCAGATACAGGATAGGTCAAGTTGTTATTGAGTTGCCTTGACTTCGGTCCGAGAACGCGCCCAGCCGCACTTGTATGGCATACAAAACAATCGCTTCTGCTAGGATAATACCAGTCCTGTTGCCTCGTGGTCCCATCCACTTCTGTTATCGTTAGTGCTTCTACCAGCGCCTGATCCAGTAACTCAGCATCAGTACCAGCGTCATTCCATCGATAGGTAAAGGCATAGTACTGCCCCCCTGCTCCATGCACCAGAAAGCGTGTTTCCAAACGTCGCGTGTCATCAGCATTTGATTCATCCAGGGCAATCTCAAAATGCTTGATGAGCACACTGCCTTCCGGAAAACTCCATTCCTCCTCTTCACTATACAAGACCTGCTCAGCCGGCGTATCATGCGAACCATCATTTGGAATACTCATCCAGCGCTTTTTGGTAGCCCCATCAGACCACAGGGGCGCGATGATATCGTAAGGAATAACCCCAGCGGCTGGAGTCAAATCAGATAAATCGGAGAAGGCACCCGTTTCGGAAAGCAGTAAAGGAATGGTTGCTCCTGGTTCGCTACTGTTTGCTGCTGTTATTTTAAACACTGGATGCCAGCCTTGAACGGCGATGTACAGTTCGCCGGCAGTATCTTCAGCAAAACTCACCGGATTAAATTCTACCGACAAGAATTCTTGCTTTTCTGCATCTGGGCCGGCGTCTACATCCAGCGTCCAGACTTTCTTGCTACAGAAGTCTGTTAATATGTACTGCCCAAACAATGCTGGAATTTTACTCCCGCGATAAACATACCCGCCAATAACGCTACACCCGTCCCCTGAAGTATGTCGATATTCATGAATCGGATCTGTTAGCGTACCGATAATTTCCTCAGGCCGCTCCATCAAGTCGGGCCTGTCGAGCGTACCCTCACGGAATGGCCAGCCAAAGTTTGCACCTTTTGCCAGCACATTAACCTCTTCTCGTTTATCTCCGGAATTTGAGCCCACATTCCCGATATACATAATTCCGGTTGCTCTGTCTTTTGACATCCGATGGGGATTGCGAGAGCCAATCGAATAGTATTCCTCAAAGACTTCGCCGGCTTCACTTAAGAAAGGATTACTATTCGGGATATAATATCCCACACCTGATATACCCCACCCAATATCCTCTAACGTCCTGCGCACCGGATGGCTCACATCCCCTCCTTGCTGATCAACATCAAGCCGCAATACACCGCCTGACAAGCGGTCTGTAATGCTTTGAGAAAGCTCCATCCACCCCAGATCACCAATCGACAGATACAAAAAGCCGTCGTCTCCGAACAGCAATCCTCCGCCTCGATGCACCATGTCGCCAAGCGTCTGTTCGATCATCACAAACTCGCTTGCTACATCACCTGTGCTGGTCCCCGAAAACCGCGAAAGACGAAGATAGTCTCCATCTTCTGTTTGCATCGTGTAGTAAAGATAGAAATACGCGCTATTGGGCGAGCCGGCCTGATTGTATTCCGGATGAAAAGCCAATCCAAGCACACCGGAATCCGGCCCACTCAACACCTGATTGCTGATGTCCATAAAAAGCGTTTTGCCGGCAAGTCCATCTTCAACCGGGTTAAATGTATAGATTCTTCCGCTCTGTTCAGCTACAAACATCCGACTTCCCAGCGGCTCAGGCTTCATTGCCAGCGCCGTGTTTGCATTCTCACTGGTAGAGGAGGCCTGAATCTCTGCATCCAGTGTTTCAGGCAGTTGCCCATTCAGAAACGCACCCACTGGCGCCGGATCTTCTAAACCGGTTGCTATAAAGAAGCGAAATGAAGCAACCAGTAAAAACAATAACAGCAGCCCCAGAAGCGGCAAAAACGAACCTTGAACACTGTTAGTGGCCTTTTTTCTCCGTGTCACAGACATGCGACTGACTCTCAGGTATTTGATATTTCCACATAAATGGACAAGCGTGCGTTGCCCAATCCAAACAATCACAAAATAACCATTAGCATATGGTTATGAGATATGGAATAGGCTCATCTTATATGGCTTTTTAGGAGTCGGTTAGTCCATGAGTCGGTTCGTCTGTGGGTCGGTTAGTCCATGAATCGGCTGGTCTGATAGGGAATCACTCGCCTCGCATTTCTCTTTCTCGTTTTACCAGCTCTCGGCGCAGGATTTTGCCAGAGGGCACTTTGGGAATGGCGTCCATGAATTCGATCCTGCGTAGCTTCTTATAGGGAGCGACGCGTTCTGCTACAAATTCCTGGATCTCTTCTGCAGAAATCTCTACACCAGGCCGCAGGACGATACATCCTTTGGGCACTTCGCCGGCTTCAAGGTCTGGACTTGGGATTACGGCAGCATCAGCAATGGCAGGATGTGATAACAAAACAGCCTCAAGTTCAGCCGGCGCTACCTGAAGGCCTTTGTATTTGATGAGCTCTTTTACACGATCAATAACGTACAGATACCCATCTTCATCCAAATAGCCCACGTCTCCCGTATGTAGCCAGGCATTTTCATCTATCATGTCGCGCGTCGCTTGTGGATTCTTATGGTATCCCATCATAATCTGGGGGCCACGAATCCAGATCTCTCCTGTCTCGCCCGTTGGAAGCATTTCACCAGATTCTAGGTCTGCAATCAGCGTCTCTGTATTAGGCACGCTTACTCCTACAGCTGTGAGTTTTATCGGCCCCTGACGTGGCGTAAAGTGCGTGACCGGGCTTGTCTCTGTTAATCCGTATCCTTGCTTAACAATGCAGCCAACACGCTCACCACATTCTGTTGATACAGCCGGCGACAAAGGCGCAGCACCCGACGTGATAAAATTCAAACTGGAGAGGTCGTAGTTATCAACGATTGGGTGTTTTGCCATTCCCAAAACAATAGGCGGCACCAGATAGGCAGAGGTCACCTTATAGTCTTGCATAAGCTGGAGAAAATGCTCCATATCAAAGCGCGGCATGGTAACGATCGTACATCCCTTTCGAAGGGCCATGCTCATAATTACGGTCATGCCGTAGATGTGATAAAAAGGCAAAATGCCTATGAGCACTTCTCCTTCGTCTAATGGTTCAACTGACTCTGTCTGCGCAATATTGGCAACCATGTTGTAGTGCGTCAGCATAACACCCTTCGGGAGCCCCGTGGTACCACTGGAGTAAGGCAAAACAACCAGATCCTTTTTCGGATCAATGTCCACTTCCGGTACAACTTCCCCGTATGTCTTCAGCTCAGCATAAGGTGTTGCCCCCTCTCCTTCTCCAAACACAAAAAGCTCTTCGATGCCGGCTTCATCTGCAGCGACGCGCGCTTTATCGAGCATTGCCGGGATTGTTATTAAATACTTTGCCCCTGAATCTTTGAGCTGGAAACTGAGCTCATCAACCGTGTAAATCGGATTAATGGTCGTGTTAATTCCTCCTATCAGCGCAACGGCTAGAAACAGAGAGGCATATTCCGGATGATTGGAACTGTAAATTGCAATCTTGTCTCCTTGCTTCATCCCATGAGCAGTTAACCCGGCTGCCACTTGTACTATCTCCAACCGTAATTCGCCATAGGTCACAACACGTCCATCGGAGCCATCGATGAGGGCTGGCCTCGATTCATATTGCGGGAAAAACTCGGTGATGTAACGATGAAAATGACTGGCAGGAATTTCAACATCAGGAAACGGACTTGTGGCAACCATAGCTCTCTTGTTTTTCCGTGAATGATCTTATCATTCTACGTTGCCAATCGCGGATTTTCAATAGAAAATCTATTTGAACCAGTCTACGATCTATGGCCGAGATTACATTTGCAGTAATATTCGTTCAAATCATGTGTGGAGAGGAGGAAAAGGATTTCGCTGGCAGAGTACTGCCAAAGCGTTATCAGGCAATGTAGAAGGTCTTTACCAATTCAGATATCACGCGAAGATATAATATCGGTTGATTCTTTTCAGCAATTGCTTTTCCATCGAGGACA
>JBGCEN010000136.1:0-29659 GCA_045106435.1 Rhodothermales bacterium | reverse complement strand
CCCCTGGATATGAATACGGTATTTTCTATTACCGATATCCGGAAGAAGAAAACGGGACCATATTTTCGATCACAGACAAACAATTTCCCAAGATCACCGGCAACGGCAAACACACGCTGCGCCGGCTCATTATGGATGACGAACGCGCTGTTTGCATGGCCCAGCATTATTTCAAATCAAACGGTGACAGATTATTCGATGTGTTGGCAGATGGAGAGGAAATCCAGTTAATCGATATAGGCACACACAGCCGGGGCAGCATTTTTCTGGATGGTCAAGCCATCCAAACGCCGGCACTGGAAAAAACCTTCGACAAAATCAGCAAGGGCTTTGATGGGTTTTACTTTGGTCGATTTGACATACGGACACCAGATGTTGAAGCTTTTCAAGAAGGTAAAGACTTCAAGATCGTTGAACTCAATGGGGTAACCTCTGAAGCAACGCACATCTACGACCCCAAAAACAGTCTATTTGATGCCTATCGCGTCCTAAAAGAACAGTGGCGGATTGCATTTGAGATTGGCCATCAGAACAGAAAAAAAGGCATCAAGCCGGCGTCGCTCTGGAATGTAATATTGCGGGTATTGGGCCTGAAATGAGGAGATGAATGCGGAAGGATTTAAAAACCCCTCAAAATTGGACATTCCTTGTTGGGTGTTCGATATTCCCAAGATTGTCGAATAGACAATCTTGGGCTCCCTCTGTTATACCTGCGAAGACAGAATCCAGTCAGGGCCAGCAAACTTTTTTAATACTGGACCCTGCCTTCGCAGGTATAACAAAGCGCATAATCAGGCAAAACCTTTAAGGCTTCCTTCACCGCCCTACAATTAACTGATATACTCTTCTTACAAAAACCGTGATGAAATTCTGCCGGACAACAGCGCTGAAGAATCCGAAATAATACTTGCTGCAAACTTTAATAACCCACCAACTGGCGGTACTTTGTGTGGCAACGCTTTCAGCCAGGATATAGTCGCTAATGGCGTCTGCGTATTCATCGAGAAAATCGCGTTGCGTGGGTTCAAACACCTCTTCGATGGTTTTCTGCGAATATACATAGCGAGCCATTTTCATAAACAGCGCGCCAGGTGCGCCACTGACCTGATACGTTCGACGGGCAGACAGCGTGATTTCTACAAAACTGAGTAGAAAAAGAATTAGCACTATCAAGATGCTGGACATCGAGATATTTACTACGGCCATAGGTCCATGCTGGATATATAAAAACAGCAAGAAGCTAAAGACAAACGCTAGTAATAAAGTATGTACAATCTTGATTATTTTTTTCATGATCACCTTATATTGTGGTGAACCACGCGCCATGTAGTGATGATCTGAGCATAATCCAGGAGTCGAGCATTTGTGCTCCTTTGGCTGTGGCAATGTAGTGGCGACGAGGAGGCCCCTTTTCATCAGGAGAGACCGGGTCTTTGTTGGAATTCACGTACCCTTTCTGCTGCATCCGATTGAGTATCACATAAACAGATCCTCTCTTCAAGAGCCCTTTAGACTGTTTAACCATTTCCAATCCATATCCTTTTCGATGTGCGGTTAAAAAGGATAGAATAAAGGCTTCCTTCGTCGTCAAGTTGTCATTAGGCTCCATAGTATCTCCAGATGGGCGTCTTAGAGAGTTCGTTATGTGTTTTATAATTTCCCCTTTCTGCCTGTAGGTGTAAATAGGCGCTTTGAACCAAAGACTTGCAAGTAAAATCACCTACAGGTATAAGCCTCGGGGAATATCCAATAATGAACAAGGAACGCTCAATTCCGAAGTTTTTCCACTTCGAGATTGGGCGTTCCTTGTTGGGTGTTCATCATTCCTTTTGGATCCTGGATCAAGTCCAGGATACGGCTCATCTGAATATCAGATGAGCCTAATTAAATCCCTTGCCAGATACCTCAGGGCGCTCATCTTGATTGGCAACTTGCCAGCCTGTTGCGAAAATGAGCTGTGTAATGCGTTTTAGCCGGGTATACTCGATCTTGTCCGGCTCATCATCTACACCATGATAATCTTCATGTGTGCCGGTGAAGAAGAAGATGAACGGTACGTTGTTCTTGCCAAAATTCCAGTGATCTGAACGGCGGTAAAACTGATTCGGATCGTCTTTGGAGTTATAGCGCTCGTCCAGTTCCAGATCGATGCCGGTCGCTTTGTTCACATCTACATTCAAATCGTGTAGTTGCTGGGATATCAGGTTTGAACCAATGATGTATACGTAGTTCTCGCTCTTGGTCGGATGCGTTGGATCAAATCGTCCGATCATGTCGATGTTCAGATTCGTCACCGTGTTTTCAATGGGGATAATGGGCTCCGTGTCAGCATAATAAGCAGAACCCAAGAGTCCTTTTTCTTCTCCAGACACATTCAAGAACAGAATTGATCTACGCGGCCCGTAACCGTCATCGACCGCCATCTTGAAGGCCTCGGCAATTTCGAGTATCGCCACAGTGCCAGAACCGTCATCATCCGCACCATTGTTGATTCGGTCTTCGCCGGTTTTTTCGAGGCCAATGTGATCATAATGAGAAGAAATAACGACCACTTCGTCTTTAAGCTCAGGATCTGATCCCTCGATGAAAGCGACGACGTTTTCACTCGTTGTATCAAAGCTATCATATGCAAGTGAGCTGTTCACCTGGATGTCATCTAATTCGAAAACAACCGGCTTGAGCGAACCATCGATTTCACTTTGCAATTCAGCGACTGTGCGTTTTGATGGCGCCAGAATCTCATTTGCAAAATCACTGGAGATGAAGTAAAAGGGTGGAATCTCCCGACCTCCTCCTTGCGATTCATTCAGAGACAAGTTGCCCAGATCATCTACGCTCGGCGCGTTCTCTTTAGCATTCACAGCAATGTCATCGCCTGTTGGCCCTACATCTCCAACGATAAGCAATCCTCTCGGTAAACCGCTGCGAAACAAGCTATTCCATTTTAACCCGTTTTGGGTGGTCCACTTGGACGGTCCACCATCTTCTGTGGGCAACAGGCTTTTTTCATCGCTTTCCATGGGTTCTCCAACCATCACCATCAGCCATTTATCTTTAAAATCGATGCCGGCCTCTTCCATGGCTGTAAAGTCGTTATACCCTAGCTCATCATCTCCAATTGCATATCCACCAAATACAACGCCGCCGGCTGCATCTGCTTTGTTACCAAATGCCAGAAATGATTTACCATCTACCTCTTCAGTAGAAAACACCGAAGACGTCAGCGGCTTACCTTTCGAAAGCACCTGAATCTTTGCAGCTTCTAGCCGCTTCCCATACAGAGGAAATGGCTGGAGGTAATTTTCTGGCGAAAAGGCATCTTCTGTTTTCGACGTGCCCTTTGGCATGATGCCCATTTTGCGGTACTGGCCGGCGAGGTAAAACGCAGCGAGCTTCTGCCCCCGCGTTGCTGTTTCTCTGCCTTCAAAATAGTCGGATGCAAATACATACAGATGGGAAGCAAGGTCAGACTCCGTAATGGTTGCCTGATACTGCTTCACCAGCGACGGATCATCCAGGGTGGTTGGTGTTGCACCGGAAAAGGCCAGCTCGCCCTGGTCCTGGCTCTGCGCAATAATGGGTAGCACATTGTACATCATCAGTCCAATCAGGACAAAGGTGATGCGTGTGAGTTTTTGAAATGGGTGGTTCATTAATCCTTTTCGAACGAATTAAGGGAAGTATGGGGGGATGGAATTTACAATAAAGCAATTATTGAACAAACGTATGTTATGCTGAAATGTTATACTCATTGGCACAACCAGTACTCTGTAAGCGAATATTTTAAGTAATTGTGATTCGTTGTACGAGAAGTACGAAGGGTGCGAAAAGTACAATGGGTGCGAAAAGTACGATCAAACAGGATCAAGGCTTATTTCGTACCTGTCGAACCCTTCGTACTTCTCGTACCGATGAACCTCAATGCGTTATTTATTTCGCTGACTGACAACCAGATTAAATCTCCCACTAAACATTGATAGAGGAAGTGCTCAACAATGGAGGTAGTTACACTTGGAGAAGCGATGGTTTTGTTCGTACCCGACCGCGCCGGCCTGCTCAGGTACGCCAATACCTTTGAACGATATGTTGCCGGTGCAGAATCAAATACAGCCATAGGCCTTGCCCGGATTGGTCACAAAGTGGGCTGGATAAGCAAAGTTGGCACTGATGAATTCGGGCAATACATGTTGTCTTTTCTTCGAGGCGAGCAAGTTGATGTTTCTCAGGTAAAAACGGATAAAGAAGCACCAACAGGCGTGTTTTTCAAAGAACGCCGGCGCACCGACTCAACGCGGGTGTACTATTACCGCGCAGGCTCCGCCGCAAGCCGGCTGACTCCGGAAGACCTGGACCACGCTTACATCAGCCAGGCCCGCTATCTGCATCTAACAGGGATTACGCCGGCTTTAAGCGCTTCATGTAGGGCATCTATCCATTCATGTATCGAAATAGCAAACAACGCCGGCGTTCAGATTTCTTTTGACCCCAATCTTCGATTAAAGCTCTGGCCAGCTGCTGAGGCAAAAGCAGCATTTCTTAACATCATACCGCATGTGCAACTTGTACTCACAAGCGAAGAAGAAGCGGAGTTGATTACCGATACGTCGGATCCCGAAGAAGCAGCCCGTACAATACTGGCAATGGGGCCTTCCCAGGTTGTAATAAAACAAGGAGCCAAAGGTGCGCTGGGCGTGACGAAAGACGCGTTGATTTTCGCGCCGGCTCTAAAAGTAGAAACCATTGAAACGGTTGGTGCCGGCGATGCTTTTAATGCAGGGTTTTTATCCGGCCAACTGAGGGGATGGAATCTGGCAGATTCACTACATCTCGGCAACATTATGGGCGCGATGGCCACTACGGTACCCGGTGATGTAGAAGGTCTGCCCGATTGGGCCGAGATCCAGCCATACCTCGGCGGAAACCACCCTCTTGAACGTTGAAGCAGTAATGGAACTCTGCCAGCGAAATAAATGGAGGTATTTTTTGCATCTGATTTCAGAATATCGATCAAGGATTTCTGATTTTTTGATCTTTTTGATAGATCACAATGAAATAGACCTACTTCTAAAATCAATATTCCTTGATCGATTTTCTGAAATCAATCCAGGCAAACTCTATTAATATTGCTGACAGAGTCCTAGCCAAAAAACACTGTACATCAACATCCCACCAACCCCCTTTTCTATACATATAAGATGACGGATAAAAACGTTGAGGCCATCATTCGAAAAACAGGTATTATTGCCATCATCCGCGGCAATTATGGTATCGATACTCTGTTAAAGATTGCTGATACTCTTGCCCGTGGCGGCGTTCAGGCAATTGAAGTGACCTTGAATAGCGCCGGCGCTTTGGCAGGGATCACTGCCTTAAGAAAAGCAATGACTGGTGATGCGGTGATAGGCGCTGGAACGGTACGTACGGCTTCCCAGGTTCAGGCCGCAATGGATGCCGGCGCGCAATTCCTCATATCACCAAACCTGGACCTACCCAGCGTGACTCTCTCCCAAAAACATGGCGTGCTGCATCTGCCCGGCGTATTTACAGCATCCGAAGTCCAGATGGCCTTTGCTGCCGGCTGTGAAATGGTAAAACTGTTTCCTGCGCATATGCTGGGGCCGGCCTATATCAAAGCCCTGCTGGCCCCGCTCAATGATGTAGCATTTGTCCCTACCGGTGGCATCAATGAGAAAAACGCTCAGACATACATAACAGCAGGTGCCGTGGCGCTTGGTGTTGGAAGTGCCCTGGTGCAAGGTCCGGATCAGGATATGCAGGATCTACTTAACAGGGCAAAGCTTATGCGACAGGCAGTAGACAACGCACGGAATGCTGCTAATTAGCGTCATCGGGGTAAGAAGTACTTTAAGAGGCACAGAAAAAGGCCATTCTCAACGTCATCATGAGCGAAGTCGAGGGATGACAAACAGAATGTATTAAGCCTATTTCCCGAAAGTTTTTATACCTTTAAAACACGTCTTATCTCGAACCCACGTTAATTAGCGAGTTGATTGGGGGCCTTACAATCTCGCCAGAGATCCGGAACGGATAACATCGCCGGCTGCCAATCGATAAAAATACAAGCCCGGCGCCTGCCCACTGAGATCCACTTCAATACGGTGGCGGCCATTGGACAACATGCCATCATAAGCCGTGTACACTTCCTGGCCGAGTATATTGTAGATGATGAGTTGCGCAGAAACGGACGGACCATCGTTATTCATCAATAAGGTTGTGCGATCCACAAAAGGATTTGGAAAAGGAGCATCCAGCACAATGTTTTCCTGGACAATCTCGTCCTCGATTGCTGTTGCAACCAGGTCACGGGCCATCTGCACTGCTGCATCTGCGTCCACGATACCCCAGCCAAATTCATTGTCCGGATTTTCCGATCGATCTGCTGTATCACGTAGAATATCAGCTACCTGAGTAGGCGTGACATCTGGATTGGCTTCCAATATGAGGGCTACTATGCCGGCTACCATCGGACTCGAAAAAGAAGTCCCGTTGCTGAAACTATAAGGCCCCGTGCTGGCCAGGTAAACACTTGCACCCTGTGCCATCACATCAGGTTTGATACGTCCATCAGCTGTTGGTCCGCGTGAACTGAAGCTTACGAGGCCACCAGACGAGTTTACTGCACCAACGGTAATCACATGATTGCCATCAGCCGGCGTTGTGATGTAAAACCAACAGGAGGTGGGTGAAGCGCAACCGGAGTTGCCGGCAGAAGAAACGACGATCATCCCCATTTCAACCGCCATATCAGCAGCAATGGTCGTAATCCCTGTATCGCCATCCAGATCTGCTATCGTATAGCTGTTCTCGCCGTCATCAAACTCATTGTACCCGAGGGAAATATTTACAACGTCAACACCCTGGGTTTCCATCCACTCGATACCAGCCACAAAGTTATCTTCTTCCTGATTGGTCTCGCTTGGCGTGTATTCGGTGCGAGCGTGATAGATCTCCGCACCATACGCCGGCCCAATCAGCTGACCAGGATCATAGCCGGCAGCTACAGACAACACAGAATGTCCATGCGTTGAGCCATCGCCACTCTGGCCCGTAAAGTCTTCACTCGCTATAAACCGCTCTTCCATAACCAATGTAGAAGTAGAAGGATGTGTAGCTTCTCGGCCAGACATCCCCGTATCAATAATTCCAAGTTTCACGCCGGCGCCACTCAGGCCTGCTTCCAACAGCGGAACCGCATTAACCACTTCCAACTGCCCGAGTGATGCACCATAATCCAATCGAAACGACTGACGAATATCCGTGCCGGACACCGCGCGTACAGATACATCAGCTATGGCTTCGCTCAATGGCTGCAGTTGTCCTACTGGACGTAAAGACTTGACAAAAGGTTGATCGAGCATGGCCTGCGCTTCGTCGGCTGTTAGCATCACGCTGATGGCATTGAGCCACCTGCTTTGCACAAGCGGCTCCACATTTAACGACCGTACTGCATCCAGATAGCTGCTCGACAGTGGAATATCGCGGTCTGCATAAACAGCCATCCCGCGCTTTGCACGCCGGTCCAGGGCAGCAGTGGTCAGGTGGTCTGCTTCAACGCGCGCCACTTTGCCGGCGCCGTCTACTTTATCCTTGAAAAAGACCCAGTATTTGGTCTCTTGTGGGACGTCTTGCGCATTTGCTGTTGAGAGAATCAAGCAACCGACTAAAAGTAACAGGATGGTTTTCATACTGAAAGAGTGGGTTTAGCGTTCAAGGTTTAGGGTTCTTTCGCATTCGCTCTGGAACGGCGTTCCATCTGTATTTATGGTTACATACAGATAGAGTCCAGGGTGTGTTGACAATTAGCAGGGAAAAGAGCATTCGATGGCATTTTTGTTCAGATCAAGGCGCTTTTTGTGTTCGATGCAGCGCATCGGGCGCAAAAAGGAACGCAGATATGGGCAAAAAGGACGCGAAATGCATTTTGCAAGTTAACGGTCAACACGCCCTAATAAAAAATCCGCCTGAAATTTGTCTTAAGAAGCTTTCTCTGCCATGCTCCTATACAGCGAGGGAATCAATTCAAACGACTTCCCTGTTAACTGACCACTCAATAACACAAACTCAGCGACACAAAGTCAGCCGCACAATGGGATTTCTAGACAGTATTTTTAGAGAAAATAATTTTCCTCCCCTGGTAAGTGAGGCATCCGACGAGATTCATTCCATGGTACAAACCGGCCGAATCATGTTTGCTTCTGCCACCGGGTATCTGCTGGATAATGAAGTTCTGGAAGATGACCTGAGTAAAATGGATGAGCTCATTAACAATGGTGAGCAACACATTCGCCGGGTTGTTTTTGAGCACTTGAGCCTTCACCCCGAACAAGATCTCATATTCTGCCTCAAGCTAATTAGTATTGTTAATGAAGCAGAAAGAATTGGCGACATTGCAAAATCTATTGCCAAAGTAGCCAGTCTGGCACATCAGCCTCGCATGGGCAAATTGGTCACTCCACTACGGGAATTTAGAAACGCAATTTTACAAATGTTTTTGCGACTGGAGGAAGGCTTTTTCAGAGGAAACGAAGACGAAGCGCTTCAAATCATGAACACACATCAGGATTTAAAGAAGAAAGCAGCTCTATACATAATTGATCTGGCTGAAGAAGAAGACCTGACTGGAAACCAGGGAGTTGTATATGCACTGAGTGCACGCATGCTCAATCGGGTAAGTGCGCACTTGGCCAACATGGCCTCTACAGTGGTATCACCTATCGACCAAATACGAAGAGCGGCAGCCTGGCCTGAAGACGAATAAGCTCACGCCCAGGCACCTAACACCCGAATAAGCAAGTAACTATACAAAACACCAGTATCTACCAATAAGTAACATGGCAGCAACTGAATCATTGATGCAAGCACTAGGCGGCGAAGCGCCGGCTTTCGATCTCATTACCTCAAATCCCTGGGCAGATCAGTTAACAAAGAACACAAGAGCATTCGAGGACTATCCAGATGCGAAAGTGTTTGTGGTCATATTCACCTGTAACCACTGCCCGTACGCGATCCACGTTGAGCAGACTGTGGTAGACGTCGCAAATGAATACGCCGGCAAAGGCGTTCAATTCATTGCCATAAGCTCCAATGATGCCACCAAATACCCAGCTGACAGTTTTGAAAAAATGAGCGAACGCGCGCGTGCGCTTAATTTCCCGTTTCCTTATCTGTATGATGAAACGCAGCAAATTGCCAGAGCCTACGGTGCTGTCTGCACCCCGGATATCTTTGTGTATGATCATGCGAGGATTTTAAAGTACCGCGGTAGATTTGATGAAACGCGCCCAGGAATGGGGACAGCACATGGGGGAGAACTCAAAGCTGCAATGGATCAGGTCTTAGAATCAGGGGATGGACCCGAAAAACAATATCCGTCCATCGGATGCAGCATCAAATGGCTCCCTGAAAACACGGCGGGTTAACTGCCTGCACAAAGACTGCCTGCAGGGCCACCGCCTTGTGACTCTGACGCAAAAGAATAGCGAATAATACACAAGGTCTGTCCAACATAGATGGATTTTCCCTATACTTGGTCATCGATATAGCGCCGGCCAGGAGCCGGCTGTTTCCCCACCATTTATGACCAGCAAATGGACTGGATAGTATTACTCCCGCCTGTTGTAGCCATTGGACTCGCATTATGGACGCGCGAGGTTTACCTCTCCCTTTTCATTGGCCTTTGGTTAGGTACAACCATTTTAGTCGGCGGCAACCCCATCCTCGGCCTCAGGGAATTGGGCGATCAACTTGTCATCGTCTTCTCTGATGCCGGCAATACGCGTATCGTTTTCTTCTGCCTGCTTGTTGGAAGCTTAATCGCTTTGGTACAGGCTTCAGGCGGTGTAATGGGATTCGTAAACTGGGCCCAGCGTCGTGGATTGGGCACAACGCGGCGGGGAGCAGAATTGCTCGCATGGACCGTCGGTATGGTCATTTTTGTGGAGTCCAGCATCACATCTCTCACTGTTGGCGCTGTAAGCAGATCTTTCTTCGACAAACTCAAACTTCCGCGGGAAAAGCTCGCTTATTATTGCGACGCAACGAGTGCGCCTGTTTGTATGATGCTCCCACTAAACGGCTGGGGCGCTTATATTCTGGGCCTTTTAGCGGCGCAAGGGGTAATGGATACCGAAGCCGTCGGCCTACTCGTCAGCGGACTTGCCTTCAATTTCTTTGCAATATTCGCGATCATCTTTTCTTTTGTACTCGCCTTTACCGGGTGGAGCTTCGGACCCATGGCACGCGCCGAAAAACGGGCTAAAGAACGCGGTGAATTGATTCGCAAAGGATCCATTCCAATGATCTCAGAAGATGTCTCCGAGATTCAACCCGTAGAAAATTCCAAAAAGCAAACTTTTGATCTATTGATTCCAATCCTCACAATGGTGGGCATGATTTTCGTCGGACTCTATATTACCGGCGACGGCAATCTGATGAAAGGAAGTGGCTCTACATCCGTACTCTGGGCCGTCGCTACAGGTATCGCGGTAGCGATGGCGCTTTACACCATCCCCCGCGGGGGCAAGGTCTTGATTTCCCCTGTGAAGGCAACCGGCTTAATTCTCAAAGGCGCTTCAGGGTTACTGCCCGTCACCATCCTGATCGTCTTCGCCTTTGCACTTGGCCAGGTTTCTCGCGCATTGGAAATGGGTCCTTACCTTGTTCAGTTAATTGGCGATGGCGGGCCGGCCTGGTACATTCCCTCACTGATCTTTGTCATCGGCTGTCTGATTTCCTTTACCCTCGGCTCCTCATGGACTACTTTTGCCGTCCTGATTCCAATTGCCTTACCACTGGCAGAAGGCCTCGGCATGAGCCCCGCACTGTTGCTCGGTGCTGTTATGTCTGGCGGTGTTTTCGGAGACCACGCCTCTCCCCTATCAGACACATCCATTATTTCATCCATGTCGTCAGCTTGTGATCACGTAGACCATGTGAATACGCAGCTACCGTACACACTGGGTCTTGCTGCTCTTACGGTGGTCTGTTTCGCAATAGCGGGATTGATTGCCTGACATCATCTTTCGGCAAGGTGGCGCAATCCAAGCCGGACAGGTACCTTAAAGATTACAGCCGGCATACAGCGCTGACGCTAAGGAAGCCGCTAAAATTCACCGCTTATGTTTAACTCACACGTATTTCAATCGTGGCTTACCGTTCTGGCAGGGGGATTGATTTTCGCTCTCCTTTTTGCGCTAGTTGGGGCAATGTCTGAGCTTGTAATGGATGGTGAGATGAAAATTACCAACAAAGCAATTTCTTTAGGATTGCTGGCTTTCGTAGGATATGTAGGTGTAGCTTCGTTTATCAGGCTCCGCAAACCTTCCGATTAACGCTCTTCCAGTAAACAGAACCTATTGCACACCTCAATCCAGCTCGTAAGTAAACGCATACCTGTGCTGGCCGGCTTCGTTAATAATTTCCATACTGCCTGATAATCCAACCAGGGATCCCGTACCTGAATCCGGTACAACTTCGAGAATCAAACGACTGCCTGTACCGGCCATCGTACCAAAATGCTGCAAAGCAAACGTACCCGTTTTCCCGGCGAGTGTGCCTTCAACTTGCTCTATAGCTACGTAACCGGCAGATCCCTTTACGGCCGTCATGGCGCTCAACATTTCACCCTGACTTGTACCGGCAAGGTCTCCGCTAAAGGTTTTATCGATCGACATACGCCCCAGCGTCGTGCCCTCCTTTCCCTTCGCGTACGGCTCGATTGGTTTCATTTCAACTTCAAAATCGCCAGTTGCTTTCATACTGATGGACTCCCGGATGGTTAATTGATCTGATGCAAGCTCCAAGGCACCTATGACAACAGTGCGTCATCGCCAGCAAACTACAACATAAAATGAACCTTTGATCAATAGAAAAAGGCGAAGCCCACGCAGACTTCGCCTTTCCTCTCCTTATTTACCCGTCCTCCGAATAAATTCTAGGCACCTACCGTTTCAGATACACGGTATACATCATTGATGTAATCAATAACCATACGTTCTGCGCTGAAAGCAGCCGGCAATGTTTTCATCGCCTCCCGCATATTGGCAATCCAGCCAAGGGGCAAGCCGGCTTCATTGCGGTCATAAAATAACGGAATAACCTGTTCACGAAGGGCGTCATGCAGGAATGTGACATCCTCTGCATCCTGGATTGACTGGTCCTTGTAATCAGCAGACGATTCGTGTCCAATGGCCCAGCCATTTTTGCCATTGTACCCTTCTGGCCACCAGCCATCGAGGATAGAAAGATTTAATCCGCCATGAATTGGCACTTTCTGGCCGCTGGTCCCGCTGGCTTCATAAGGCCGGCGCGGGTTGTTCAACCACACATCGGTTCCTGAAACGAGCATCCGGCCAATTTCCATGCTGTAGTTTTCAAGAATGATCAGCTTACCCGCAAATGCAGGGTCTCTGCTCACTTCAAACAGTTGCTGAATCAACTGCTTGCCTTCGCCATTTGCAGGATGTGCCTTGCCGGCAAATAAGATTTGTATAGGCCGATCTTCCTGTGAAAACAATGCACGTGCTCGTTCAAGATCTTCAAACAACAAAGAAGCACGTTTGTACGGAGCAAACCGGCGCGCAAAACCTATTGTCAGCGCGTCAGGATCAAGGTTGTCGTCAAACTTGAGAGACTGCGTTGAAATCTTGGCTTTCACAAAGTTGACCAAACGATGGCGCAAACTACTCCGGTAGGCCCAAAGCTCTTCATCTGATACATCATCAAGCTGATTCCAGAATTCGACATCACTGCGGTGGCTGTTCCAACCGCCCAGCTTTTCATTCAAGAAAACCTGCGCCTCAGGTGCAGTCCAGGTTGGTACGTGAACACCATTGGTAATCTGACCAATCGGCACATCGCTTACGGCGGCATCTGCATAGTGATGCTGCCATTGCCGGCGCGCCACTTCTCCATGCAGGGAAGAAACGCCATTTGAGGTACGAGAGAAATTGAGCGCCAGCACGGTCATCGTGAATGACTCGCCCGGATCGTTAGGGTTCACCCGTCCATAAGTAAGCAAATCATGCTCAGAGAATCCCATTTGCTCTCTGAAGCCGGCCATCTGCTCAAGAAAGATGTCAGGCGAAAACCTGTCGTGCCCGGCCATTACTGGCGTATGGGTCGTAAAGACACACTGATCGCGTACCCACGACTCTGCTTCGTTCAGACTATAATCTGAAAGCACATTACCCGTTTCGAGTTTTTCGCGTAGCAGTTCAAATGCCAGGAAGGCGCAGTGGCCTTCGTTCATGTGATATACGTCGGTTTCAATCCCCAGCGCACGCAACAAACGAATCCCACCAATCCCCAGGATTATTTCCTGCTGGATGCGTACCGCACGGCCATTTTGATACAGCCGGCAGGTTAAAGATCTGTATTCAGCCGGATTTGCATCAAAATCCGAGTCTAATAAATACACATGATTGCGTCCAAGATTAATACGCCATGCCTGTAATTGCAGCGGCGTATGGGCAAGATGAACGGTGACACGAATCGGATCACCGTTTTCATCCTTAACCAGAGAAATTGGATGATCCTCAGGGTTCAGGCGTGTATATTCTTCCTGCTGCATGCCCGATGCATCAAAAGACTGCTGGAAGTACCCATCACGCAGGAACAGCCCGATGGCTGTAAACGGAACGCCCAAATCGGAAGCTGCCTTGGTATGGTCTCCTGCAAGAATCCCTAAACCGCCGGCATAAAGCGGAAGGCTTTCATGGAATCCATATTCCATACAAAAATAAGATACAGCCGGCGCATCGGCATGGCTGGGCTTGGCTTTCATATATGACTTGAAAGCGTCATAAACTTTTTCAACATCCGCAATGAATGCTGCATCTTTTAAAACAGCAGCATCGGCGGCACGAAGGGCTGCCACTGGATTCTGCTGAGACGCACTGAATACCTGAGGATTTAGCTGGCTAAACAACTCCTGGGCTGTTGGATTCCAACTCCACCAAAGATTGCCGGCAAGCTCATTCAGCTTTTCTGTTGTACTCATTGAATTTTCTACTTTGAATATGAAAAGAGATTCGTGAATACCACTCAGGTATTCCTTTGGGGTGAAATCCTGGTGCGTTATTGGCCCACGTATTTCTGCTACACAAATTCGTGGAGACAGGACCTTTTAGGTCTGCGTTATAATTGAACTCAACACCTGATTCACATACACGACAGCATTGCACTGCACACACGGGCTGCACGCACAAAACGTTACCACACTAAATGCAGCCAAATTATGCAATCATACAATACATCAAGGCATCACAGGTTAGCTCTACCTGAAATACCAGAACGACGTCTCGGAAATTATCGGTTAATTTTGCAAACCATTAATAACCGGTATATGAATTAATTTATGATAGATACACGACGAGGGTGGACGCGTACTTCACTGATGAGTGAAGGAATAAAAAATCTCAAGGCCGTAAACATAGGAGATGCCGGGCGAAATGTCGAGTGGATCTTATGCGAATTGCTCGACTGCAATCGTGCTTCGTTATATGCTTACCCTGAACTGGCCGTGCCTGAGGATATTTGCGCAGACTTTGTATCTCTTCTGAACAGAAGGATGGCCCATGAGCCGCTGCAACATATTCTTGGATATACCGAATTTTGCGGCATACGATTTTCGGTCACACCTGATGTGCTTATTCCTCGTCCGGAAACAGAATTATTAGTCGAGCACGCAACTGATTTCCTTCGAAAGCAAAGTACCCCTGCAGTCTTAGATATTGGCTCAGGCAGTGGGTGTATACCGGTTTCAATCAAACACTTCAATCCCCAAGCACTGGTATCCAGTTGTGATGTCAGCCCCCCTGCGCTTCTAATTGCCGAAGCCAACGCCAAAGCTGCCGGCACAGCCGTTTCTTTTTTTCAGTGTGATATACTCAAGGAAGAGCTCCCCCTTCCTAATGAGCAGACCTTCGACCTGATTGTATCAAACCCGCCGTATATTCCAATTACTGAATACCAAGTACTGGATCCGGAAGTATTGGCATTCGAACCTGAACTGGCGCTCAATACAGGCGAGGATCCAATGCTTTTCTATCGCGCCATCGGACACGTAGCAAAGCGCCGGCTAAAGCCCTCAGGTATTATTATATTCGAAACACATTGCGATTATGCGCATGAAGTCGCAACACTACTGACCAACCAGGGATTTTCAGCAGCGCAGGTATTAAAAGACCTGACAGGAAGAGATCGCTTCGTAAAAGCCACCTCCCTCTGAGAACTGAGAACTGAGAACTGAGAACTGAGAACTGAGAACTGAGAACTTAAAAAAACATGAAAATAGCCCTTGTCCAATATCAGCCAACTTCAGATCTGGCAGCGTCTATCAATCGGGGCCTTGCTGCCCTCGAAGAAGCGGCAGCAGCCGGCGCAAAGCTTGTAGCTTTTCCAGAATTGGCCTTTACGCCGTTTTACCCCCAGCACAAGGCAACACCAGAATCCATCAATCTGGCAGAGCCGATCCCAGGGCCAACAACAGCTATTTTTCAGGAGGCAGCACAGCGACTTGGCGTAGTAGTGGTGCTGAACCTCTACGAAAGAGATGGAGCAAATGCTTATGATACCTCACCGGTAATCGACGCAAACGGAGACCTGCTTGGATGTACCCGGATGATGCACATCACAGATTACGAGGCTTTTTACGAGCAAGGGTATTACACTCCTGGAGACACAGGCATCCCTGTTTACGATACGGCGGTAGGCCGCATCGGCGTAGCAATCTGCTATGACCGGCATTACCCCGAATACCTGAGGGCGCTGGCACTAGCCGGCGCAGATCTGGTCATTGTACCGCAGGCCGGCGCGCTCGATGAGTGGCCAGGCGGACTTTATGAGGCTGAGCTTAAAGTTGGATCGTTCCAGAACGGTTTTTACATGGCGCTGGCCAATCGTGTGGGCGAAGAAGAGGTCTTAACCTTTGCCGGCGAATCCTTTGTCACCGATCCGTTTGGACAGGTCATTGCCCAGGCACCAAAAGCCAAAGAAGCCATTTTGTATGCTGATATTGATCTGGCCTCGTGCAACGAAGCGCCGGCGAGAAAACTGTTCTTCCAGCACCGAAGAGCAGATCAGTATGATATTTTAACGGCAGATTTAGGTATTAAAGAGCCAAGTCTTTAAATAAGCGTATCTCAAGAAAAACAGCGTCCTGGCACAACATGAATCGGTATGCTAGATGATCTATGTACCTTATGTGCCGCAAGGTATCCTTGCGGACACGCTTGATGCCATGTTTTATTTAAAAGGGTACTCACCCGAACATGACATTGAGCGCCTTGTACCTGATGGCAAAATAGCCATCGTGCTTGTATTTGATGGGCAGCAAAGGTTTGTCTACGACAACGAGTTATTAACTCCTTTGCAAACTTGCGAAAACGCGTGGATTTCGGGTATGCATACAGGTTTCATTTCCATCAGCGCACTTAAGAACACTGAATTGCTCGCCATTCAGTTTAAGGTGGGCAAAGCATTCCCCTTCATCAATCAACCGCTGGACACATTGCAAGATCGCGTGGTGCCCGCACAAAAAATGCAAATTAATAAAATACTAGGCAATGAAATACTAGCGCTAAAAGACGCAGTATCAAGTACGTCGGACCCCAAGGATAAACTTGACAGGGTAGCGCAATGGCTTACCAATAGATATGACAAACAGCTTCTCCCCAGTGAACCTATCTCAAATGCAATACAGCAAATTATTGCCAATCCAGTTGTGCCAACTATCCAGAAGGTGATGAACCGCAATGTGTATTCAAAAAAGCATTTCATTCACCTTTTCAAAAAACACGTTGGCCTATCACCCAAAGCCCTACAACGTGTGCTTCGCTTTGCTCGGGTGCTCACATTGATTCAGGAAGAAAAGCAGATCCAATGGGCTCAAATAAGCTATGAATGTGGCTATTTTGATCAATCACATTTCATCAAGGACTTCCTTCACTTCTCTGGGTACAACCCCGCGGCGTTTCTTAAAGAAGATCATGATCGGTCCAATTTTTTCCCTGTAGATTCCGACAGGTAACTTTTTTACAATAGCTACACGCGATAACTGCCTACATTTGTCATCTTCAGGATTTATTAATTGCTGATTTTACGCGTAATTCCGTTCCGCTGATATCCGTTTTGACTTAAGCGGATAAATCGCGCCAAAGCATTGATTCTGCTCCAGTAGCAAAACGGAATAACGAGTAGCATGAGTTAACAAGATGACTCAACCATGAATAATATATCTACTAAGGCAATCTCGACGAAGCTCAAAACACAATGTAATGCTGGGCTCGTTCTATTTATCTGCTTGTTCTGTATTACGTCTGCATGTACTGCCCAAACTGTACCGTCCGCAGAACCTGTTTCAGAGATTAAGAGCACGGTAGACAGCACAGCTGCTGGCGAGCTTATCCTCAAGCAGGAGGTATGGGTGCGTGCAAGTTTGAATAAGGTTTGGGATGCTTATACCACAGAAGCCGGCTGGTCTCAATGGGTTTCTCCGCTTGTATCCATTGAGTTAAAAAATGGTGGTATGATTCGAACCAACTACAATCCTGAGGGAACGCTCGACGATGATACGGCAAACACGCTCTTTATCCGAAATTATGTCCCTCACAAAATGCTCACTTTACAAGCAGATATCTCACCCAATTGGCCCGAATTCATGAAAGAGGAGGCTGATAATCTGTTCAACGTAGTCCTATTCGATGCTTTGTCGGACGAAAAAACAAAAATTACGTCTTACGGGATGGGCTACAAAAATAATGAGAAGTACTTGGGCCTGATGAAGTTCTTCATCGAAGGAAATGAAATGAGTTTCAGAAAGCTCAAGGAGTATCTGGAGAAATAGTATACAGCCAAACGAACAGAGAAGGGTTCATTTTTCACAAGAACTGAAGAGCAGATCAGTATGATATGTTAACGGCAGATTTAGGTATCAAAGAGCCAAGTCTTTAGTACGGCTTATTTGGTATAGTATAGTACGTGTTAGCCATCCACAGGAGGGAACAAGCGCTCAGCGAAATTGTAACGCATTGCATATACATTGAAATCAATTCTAAGAGACTACGATGCCAAAATCTTCTTCTATATCGGCTCGCATTGACCCCAAAATCAAACAGAGAGCCGAACAAATCTTTCAGCAGCTAGGCCTTACCGCATCGCAGGCAATCACACTTTTCTACAGACAAGTGGAAATGCGCAAGGGACTCCCTTTTCCAGTGGAAATTCCTAATGAAACTACTTTAAAAGCATTGAAAGAAGCTCAGGATAAAGACAATCTTTCCAAATTTGAATCAAGTCAAGACCTTTACGAAGACCTTGGGATCTAATGCGCTCGATTCGCTACACTTCCCAATTTAAAAAAGACATCAAGCGAATTCGTAAAAGAAGCAAAGACCTTGATAAGCTGAAAACCGTCATCGATGTGCTAGCTGACGGCAAACAGTTAGAGGCTCGTTATCGTGATCACGCGTTGGTCGGAAATTACCGAGGAACCAGGGATTGTCACATAGAGCCTGATTGGCTCTTGATTTATGAAATCTATGAAGACGAACTTATCTTGGTTAGAACGGGTAGTCATTCGGATTTATTCAAAAAGTAACTACTATAGCTGAATAACCAGGCACCAATGAATGCCTACAGATTTCAACATAAAAAGGAAGAAACATACAATTCCGCTAACCCGATCGCTGTCATTCAATACTGAAAACCGAAAACTTTAAAACACCTACGGCTGGCGGGAGCGATATTCTTTAAACGACTCAGTCTTAAACGATCCGTCGCTGATGTACTTCAGGACGTAAATAAACTCATCGGCCTCGATAAAACCAGGCAAGCGAGTGATATACTCTCCCTTCGAGGACAAAAACACAATGGTTGGCGTGCCTTCAGCACCTAAACCAGAGGCCAATTCTGCAGAACTTAGTTCATAGCCCATAAAAGAGATTTTATTCTCCTCTTCATCAATGTTCAGTCGCGCTGTTTCGAAATGCTCGTTCAGATATTCGCGAATAAATCCCTTTGCATATACTTCCGTTTGCAATTTTGAGCACCAGGGACACCAGGGAGCGTACACGTCGACCATAACGGCCCGACCACTTACTTCTGCTTTTTTCAGGGCTTTGTCGAAACCCAACCATTCCAGCGAAGGAAGGTCCGGGTCTGGAGCAGTATCAGGTTGGGCAATTACAGCAGGGGGCGAAAGTAGAAACCCAATAACTAAGAGAATAAAGAAATACATTAGTTGCCAAGTGTGAGAATGAGGTTTTTATATTTTCGCCAGAATACTTCTGATGCTTTTTCCCAATTAAAAGTTTCGAGCACTTTGGCTGATTTAGTCAAACTTTCTGGATCACGAGCCGGCGCATCAACTATTTGCTGAAGCACATGTCCAATTTCTACCGGGTCCTCCGGATAAACCACGCGCCCAACGTCATATTCTTCGACGATCCTGCCAATCTCAGGCAAGTCGCTTGCCAATACAGGCAGGCCTGCCATTAAATATTCAAAGAGTTTGTTTGGCAAGGCATATCGATGGTTCAGGCATGTATCTTCCAGTAAGGTTACGCCAATATCTGCAGAACAGGTGTGGGCATGGAGTTCAGCCGGCGCAACGGGAGGCTTGAACTTAATCTTATCTGCCAATCCAAGCCGTTCTACCTCTGCCTCCACAATGGGCTTCAGTGGCCCATCTCCCAGAAAAACAAGGACAGCACCTTCAACGTGCTGCATAGCTCTGGCGATCAGCAAACACCCCCGATCTTTTTGCATTTTCCCTTGATGCAATACGATCTTTTTAGTCGCCGGCACATGGAACGCCATTCTCAATACATCCGAGGGCTCATATGCACGAAAAGCCGGCACGTTGTGCAGCACAGCAGGCATTTCAACATTGTAAGAAGCCGCAATATGCGAAGCGATGCTCTGACTTACAGTAAAAACCACGTCTGCCTGCTTGATATAACGGGATTCAATCATCTCCCAAAACCACGATACCCAGGGGCGCTTTGCCGTGGAAGCTACGTACGGATATCGCTCTCTGGCATCGTATACCAATTTAGCTTGATGCTGCGAGGCTGCTTTGGCAAGCGCCGGCAGATTATACAAATCACTGGCATGATAAACGCTCGCAGGCTGCACGGACGCAAAGGCCTTAAACAGCTGATGGCATCGCCTGAAGAACCGTGGACCCTGCCCGGCCGGCCGGGGAAGCATCTGGATCGAAACGTTATCGTTCAACTTTTCCAGAGACGCCTCTTCGGCGAGCCCAACAGCCAGCACGGTACAGTCGTTTTGCGATAACAGATCCAATTGCTTTAACGCACGCGAATTATACCGAAGATCACCCGTGACCACGAATACGATATCCACATCTGAAGGACCGCCTGACAAATCGCTATGCATGTGTTGGGTGTTTAGGGTAAAAGAGTTGTCAGATATCAGTTTTCAGCTGTAAGAAAGCAAAATCTGATAACTGATAACTGATAACTGATAACTGATAACTGATAACTGATAACGCACAAATCGAGTTAAGGTAAGTTTCTTTAAATAGTTCGTAAAACCTACTACAAAAGGTCGAAGCTGAATTATTTCACCGGGATTTCCAACGACTTTGCTATTAATGGCCTACTCGAGGATGCACAGATCTTTCCTGTTCACTATTTTCAGGTATGGCCGGTAAGAATGCGTTCGATAGTAAATTAGTCAAAAAGGCACAGCAAGGCGATTCTGCAGCAAGAGAGCATCTCATGAAAGCGCTTAATCCTTTGCTGAGAGCGTTCTTTATAAAACGTATTGGTTTCAAAACGGAGGTAGACGACCTCATTCAAAATACACTGCTGCGTGTACACAAGGGTCTTTCTGATCTAAAAGATCATTCCAGTCTCAAAGCATTTGCCATGAAAGCTGCACTTTTCGAATTGCAAGACTTCTATCGTGGCCGATATAGCGCCAAGGAAAGTCTCTACGACCCTGATCACGCCCCTGGAGACGATACCGATGAAATGCCGACGCCAACCCAGATGGATCTTGAACGGGCCCTTTCCGCCCTCTCACCCAAAGCGCGCCGTATTATCGAACTACGTGAATACGGGTACAGGTACGAGGAAATTGCAGACATTGTGGGGTCTACAGAAGCAGCCATCAAAATGCAGGTTAAACGCGCATTCGAAAAAATGCGGGACATGCTGATTGGCTTGTTGTTAACTGTATTTGCTTCCCAATTATCGTAAACAGGGGCCTACACGTCATCAAGAATTGATTTGCGCCCAGTGATGCATAATAATGCCGGCTGCCATGCCCGCATTTAATGATTCTGCCCCTTTTTTATGCTCTGCGCCGGGTATTGTGACTGCTGCATCTACCACGCTTTGTACCCACTTGGAAATTCCGTTTGCCTCTCCGCCTACAACAAGCACGGTTTGCGTTGCCGGCTGCCAATCAGCCAGTGGTTTGCCATTTAGATCAGCACAAACCATTTGCATGCCGGCTTCTTTCAAAGTATTGAGCGTACCGGGTAGATTTGCGACACGCGCAAGCGTGATATCCCACAGCCCGCCCATGGATGACCTGATCACCTTTGGGTTATAAAAATCTGCCGTTGCCTCGCTTGCCAAAACGCCCTCAATACCAAACCAGGCGGCTGTCCGGATAATCGTGCCCACATTTCCCGGATCCTGTACCCCATCGAGTGCAATGATACGCTTCATCGACTCAAATTTTGACAGGGCCGGCGGTTCAATGCCGGCAACTGCAAATATCCCTTGTGTGGTTTCAACAGAAGATATAAGCCGCGCAGCTTTTTCCGAGATCTCGTACACCGGCAAATCATTGATCGCGATCTTCTTTGAAGAAGTAATGATGTCCATCATCTCTTCATTCTCCAGTACTTTCTCCGTAACCAACAACTCACTCAACGGAGCCTCAGCCAGCAGAGCAGACTGTACCGATCGCCATCCCTCAACCAGCATCTGGCCATGTTGTACACGGCCTTTCTTCCTGCCAAGAGATGCAATTTCTTTGCGACGTTGTTCAGATAGATGAAGGAGCTTCAAAAAATTTAATCCCTCTCGATAATAGTGGAGCGCTATGGAATGATCTATGCTAAATTAAGGTCCAAAACTCAATCGAACCGCCATTGCCTGTTTTTTCTTCAGAAGCGACAACTTCTTTACCGATAAGGTATTCAAAGGGGCACATTTATTCCTCTTTTTTGAAGAATCTGTTCGAATTGAATTCAGACAAGAAGGAAGCGCTTCCAGTACGTATATTTGGCGCTTCTTTTTCGCTAATCCAATGCCTTCAACATCTAAGCTTAAGACATGCCAGCTAAGAAGGGCGTATACGCCAAATCTGTATATAAAGAACCTTCGCCTTTCTCGCACGGAGAGGATGATCCATTTAATTCCATGATGGAGCGATTTAACATCGCTGCAGACATACTGGAGCTAGAGAAGGGGTTTTACGAGTACCTGTGCAAGCCGGCGCATATTCACATCACGTCCAACCCCATCGTAATGGACAATGGTGATGTACGCGTTTTTGAAGGCTTTCGCGTAATCCATAACGACGTCCTCGGTCCGAGTAAAGGTGGTATCCGTTACTCGCCTGATGTAAATCTCTCTGAGGTGAAAGCGTTGGCTGCCTGGATGACGTGGAAATGCGCAGTGGTTAACGTACCGTTTGGTGGGGCCAAAGGGGGCGTTGTCTGCAATCCCAAGGAAATGAGTCCCCACGAACTGGAGCGGCTAACACGCCGATACACCTCCGGTATGCTGGAAGTATTTGGTCCGGATAAAGATATTCCTGCACCGGATATGAATACCAACGAACAAATCATGGCCTGGATACTGGATACCTATGCCATGCACGCCCGACGCACACATACCGCTGTGGTTACAGGTAAACCTGTTGCTCTAGGCGGCTCACTCGGGCGTAAAGAGGCGACCGGACGTGGCGTCATGCGATGTACACTGGCAGCCATGGAACGTATCGGTATGTCACCTTCTTCGGCAACTGTAGCAGTTCAGGGATTTGGCAATGTAGGTTCTGTAGCGGCCATGCTACTGCAAGAGCAAGGTTGCAAAGTAGTAGCTGTAAGTGACGTTTCTGGCGGTTATTACAATGCCGATGGATTGGATATTGTAGCCATGCTCGATTACTCAGCGGCAAATAAAAACAGTCTGGAAGGCTATGCAAACGCTGATAGTGTATCAAACGAAGAGCTGTTGACGCTCGACGTTGACGTGCTTGTGCCGGCTGCAAAAGAAGACCAGATTACAAAATTAATCGCCCCCAAGATCAAAGCAAAAATCATTGCTGAAGGCGCGAATGGCCCCACTACACCTGAAGCGGATGATATCCTGAACGAAAACGGAGTCCTCGTTATTCCAGACATCCTCGCTAACGCCGGCGGTGTAACAGTATCGTATTTCGAGTGGGTACAAGACCGACATGGATATTTCTGGAGCCTCGACCGCGTAAACAGAAGACTCGACAGTATGATGACCCGCGCTTTTGATGCGGTCTTCGATACAAGCGAAAAGCACGATGTCTCTATGCGTATCGGAGCCTATGTACTTTCTATTGACAAAGTAGCAAGTGCACTCAGAGTTCGCGGTATCTATGCGTGACTTTTTTAGAGTTATCAGTTTTCGGTAATCAGTTTTCAGTCCTATTTGGTACCCAAACAATCACTGAAAACTGATTACTGATTACCGATTACTTTAAAATTCCGGATCTCTATGTAGGGATGTGCATATTTGTTGGAGTTTGAACGGCTTTGCTCTTTATGCGACAACCTGCCCTACTTTTGTTTTTACTACTGGCAATGGTTCCCAAAACCGTTGCCCAACCGACCAACATGGAGGCTTTCCAGGCATTGGCGCTTGAGTGCATGGCCTTTATTTCGGAAGCAGATGGTGATCTATTGATCGATGCGCCGGCGAAAATGCCGTACGTACGAAGTACCATCATCAATCATTTACAACAACACGGGAAAGCAGTTTATTTAGCAGATTCGACCTATACTGATCAACCCGGCAATCTGGCTACACTGCAATACAAGATTGCGCCAGGCACAAACGTTCTTTATGAACGAATCAAAAGAAAAAAAGCAAAACGGACGGTTAGCTTTTCAGCAGCCACCTCATTGATTTCGGCCCAGGGGCAGGTGCTGCATGATGAGGTGTGCACCAAGCAAGTGGTCGACTCCGTTTCAATTTCTGGCCTGGACAAGCTTGAATCTAATGCATATGCAGAAACCAAGGCTCCACCTCCCAAGGCCAGCTTTGGAAAACGCGTGCTGCAACCACTCATGCTTACTGCTGCCACAACGCTGACAGTCTATCTCTTTTTTACCCTCCGAAGCGAAAGCAGTAATGATGGAAACTGAACCGCTCTCCCTGCTTATTTATTGCTTCTTTGTGGTTGCCTGCTGCTACTTTTTGTATCGCGGAATGGCCCACATCTCTCGCAAGCCATATCAACTAAAAAGCAGAAGCCTTCTACTGTTAGGCACATGCGCCCTGGTCGCTTTTTCTTGTGCAATACCCGTACTTCCCACGGGCGGGCCGCAAGATAAAGAACCTCCAGTGATCGTAGAGTCAAACCCGGTCGCTGAAAGCGTTAACGTTTCTACAGATGCAGTGCGCATTGTATTCTCCGAATTTGTTGATCAGGCTTCTTTTGCACAGTCCATTTCAGTTTCGCCGGCTTTCGACCGCCCCCTGCAATACAAATGGCGAAAAAATCGTGTAGACATCACATTCCCTGAAGAGCTTCGGGAAAACACAACCTACATATTGACCATAGATACAAGCTTGCGTGATGTCAATCGGGTGGCACTTACAGAGCCCATAACATTGGCCTTCGCAACTGGACCAGAAATTAATCGGGGAAAAATAGCCGGCCGTGTAATTGAGCCCTTACAAGGCAAAGGGATAGCCAGCTTTGATGTTTTTGCCTATGCCTTGCCAGACTCGACGCTACCAGACTCTCTACCACCGAGCCCCGCTTATCGCACACAAACCGATCCTGAAGGGGGGTTTGCCTTCGATTACATGAGTGAACAGCTCTATTTTGTGATCGCACTGCAAGACCGCAATCGCAACCGTACTCCGGATGGCTTGGAGGCATTTGCAGTCCCCCCTGTACCCGTAATACTCGCAGACAGTACAAACACCGACGCCACATCAAGCTGGCTGGTGACCGAAACAGACACCATCCCGCCGCAAATCCAGCGTATCCGTTCTATTTCTAATGAACGATTTATGCTCAGGCTTTCCGAATCGATCCAATTGCTGAATCGTGATCCTGCACGCTGGGTCCTCAGAGATTCCGTGAGCAATGAAAGCTATACAATCGAGGACATCTACCTTTATCCTGAAGATCCTAAACAAATCTATTTAAAAACCCCGCAGCTTTTTGCAACAACGCATCTTCTTACACCTGCAGGCATTGCAGACTCCAGTGGAAATCCTGTTGTCACTGAAGAACTCACCTTTAAGCCATCAGCAAATGGTGATACCTTACAATTGAGATTTTTGGGTTTTTACCCCCAGGGTTTGAGGAATAACGAGATTGGTGCAAGTGTTCTGTCCCCTACAGAAATGGCCGGCGTGCGATTTAATCAACCTGTTACTGCAGAACTTTTGCAATCCTTTGTAACCATAAAGGATACCAGTGAACAGTCGTTTACATTTGATGTAAACTCATCGGATGGCTCTGTCTTTTACCTCGCTCCCTCAAGCGAATTTCCGCAAGGTGCTCCTTTTACAGTTTCTGTAGCCGGCGCGCAGGTGGGCATGCCAGATACAACCTATACCAAACAGTTTCAACAGCTAACTGAAGAAGATCTCGGCGAACTAAGTGGTATCGTGGTTTCAGAAGACAGTGTTGGGCAAATAATTATTGAACTGTTTCCATCTAAAGAACCCTTACCAGACAAGGCGATTACGAACCAGGTACCTGATGCAGCCGGAACGTTTGTATTCCCTAATTTACCAGATAAGGGCCAATACAATTTCAGGGCTTTTCTCGATAAAAATGGTAACAGCGTTTGGGATGGTGGCCAATTGATTCCTTATTTAAAAGCAGAACCACTTGGCTGGTATAGCGATAGCTTGCAAGTTCGTGCGCGATGGGAGCAAACGCTTTCAGATACGCTTCGCATAAAGCAACAGTAAGCCTGTGAATCCCCCAATCACACAAAACATGCTGCCGGCGCTCACTGGCAAAGCCATGCGCGAAGCAGATCGCTTCACAATAGAAGCGCTAGGCATTCCAGGATTTACACTCATGGAATCGGCCGGCCGCGCTTCGGCGCTTTGCATAGAGCGTACCTATGGCCCACTGGCAGGACAAAGAATAGCCTGTATTTGCGGCAAGGGAAATAATGGAGGAGACGGGCTCGTGATTGCTCGTCAGCTTGCCGGCTTTGGTGCAGAGATCTTCATCTATATGATGGCCGGCGTGGAAATGTTGAGCCCGGACGCAGCAGCTAACTACAAAATCATCCAGGAGCTAGCCCATCGAGACCCCAAACTAGTCATCCATTTTCAGGAGATCGAAGATGCATCGTCGATCTCCATCGATCATTTTGATCTGCTCATCGATGGATTACTAGGTACAGGCGTTACCCGTACCCTCAGCGATAGATACGCGAATGTTGTTTCCTGGATAAATAAAAGTGATGCACGTGTGGTCGCGCTTGATTTACCAACAGGCTTGCACGCTGATACAGGTGAAATATTGGGAGAGGCGGTCCAGGCTGATCTTACTGTAACCATGGGGGCATTAAAAGCAGGGTTACTGACAGGAGAAGGGCCGGCGTGTGCCGGCGATATCGAAGTTGTTGAGATAGGCATTCCGGATTTGGCCATTAAACAGGCAGCCATTCAACACAACTGCGCACAAGTTGTAACAAGAGCGGCTGTAAAATCTTGGCTCCCGGAGCGAAAACATAATGTGCACAAATACAGTGTTGGCATGTCACTGGTGGTGGCCGGCGCCCCCGGATTATCCGGCGCAGCGACACTCGCAGCCACAGCTGCAGCCAGAAGCGGCGCCGGCGCAGTCATTTGCGCCACAGACCAAAGCATACAGCACATCCTCGCCACAAAAATGACAGAGGTAATGTCTCTTGCTTTGCCGGCTTCTGATGAAGGCATCAACTCAAATCTGGCTTTATCAGCACTGCAAAAACCACTCAAAAAAGCCGCTTCGCTACTGATTGGCTGTGGGATGGGGGCAAAATCTGGCACTCAACAATTTATTAGAACACTGGTACATCATACCGCCATTCCAACAGTAATTGACGCTGATGGACTCAACGCGTTTATCGGGCATACAGACCTTTTCACACAACGAGCCCCGGGCAGTCTTATCCTGACACCCCATATCGGCGAATTTAAGCGATTGGCGGGGAGTGAGGTAGATCTTTCAGATAAAATCTCCATCGTACGGCACTACGCAAAAAAATGGCAATGCGTTTTAATATTGAAAGGCGCACCTACGGTTGTCAGCGATGAATCGGGCCATGTGTATATCAATCCTACGATCAATCCGGCTTTGGCTACGGCGGGTTCTGGAGATGTACTTGCCGGCCTCTGCGCCGGCTTTCTTGCGCAAGGACTTAGTCCTGTAAAAGCTGCATTAACAGCGCTCTTTTTAGGCGGAGAAGCTGCTGATCGATATACCGCACATCATCATCCCTCTACCATGCTGGCTACAGACATTATCGATCAGTTCAACCAAATCGTGAAAGCGTACGTTTAACCAAAGCAATTCATCAGTCCCCTTTAACTTCACGCACCATTATGCCGACCCGCTATATATTTGCCATTGGATGGACCTTATTAATCGTGGCCGGCTGCTCAATTCCCGGTAATGACATCCCCCAAATTGGCTTCGACCTTTTTGAGTTTGATAAACTCATCCACTTCACATTCTTTCTGCTCTATGGCTGGCTTTGGTCGAAAGCATTGCCCAATATACCGAGCAAATTATTGTGGGTAGGTCTTTCGGGGATTTGCTTTGGGGTAGCAACAGAAATCTATCAAGGCATGCTCCCCTGGGACCGCACGCCGGACCCGATGGATGCCATAGCAAATATGCTCGGCCTGTTAACTGCTATTCTAGCCTATCATTGGAAGGGATAAAGTTGACATTTTCCGATTGGATCATGTCTTGAAGTTAAAACGCAAGAGTTTTAATCTCAAACCTTTTGAACTTTGCTGACACGCCCCTAACGGATTCTCGATAGAAGAAGCGCGGGATTTATGACTCTAAAGAAATCCGGCTAACATACACCTCTTGTTGTATCAAATCAGCGAAAAGTGCGTTTAAAAGAAAACGCGCACCTCGAAAGAAAACTCCCGACCAATTGCCCCCCGGTAAAATGGTCAGATGCTTCTAACGCAGTGCGCGTTTTTTACTTGATACCCAATTTAAACGCTCAAATCATAAATGCATGGCTCTTTTGGCTGAAGCCATATGCGCCATTTTGTGTCAAGGCTATACGCTTTATCAGGCCGGCACAGGTACTCAATTGCACCGACTTGTTTTTTTTGTGCATTATAGCGGCCGAATCTTGATATCTCTCCAACGGCTCTTTGCGCCCGTAGCCCAGCGATTACTGCCGCCGTGAACCTGCACAGCAATCGACCCTTTTCGGCCCAGCGTCGCCCGAACTTTTTCCCGATCATATCTTGGATGTGCAAACGTTGCGCCATTGAAGTCTACAATAAGCTCATCATTGATCCAGGTTTTGATCACTGGATAGTCCCCCACACAAACAACACGCACACGATTCCAGTCATTGATTTTCCAGGCATTCTTCCAGCCTTCTGGTGTGCATACATTCGACGCGGGGTATTTCTCATAATCCTTATTGGGAATCGTGTCAAAACCCGAAAGCCGGCCATTTGCATCTTTTTGCGCCTTCAGGCTAAAAGACCTTGTATTAAAGCCACCAATCCCCTCTCCATACAAGTGCCCAACAATACCTCCATTCAGATAATCCACCATCATTTGAATACACTGGCCTTCATCTTTGCCGCGCAAAAACAAACCCGAGTCGATACCCCAATCTGGCTTGATTTCGAGGAAAAGTTCAAAATCGTCAAACGTTCTGTCTGTTAGCAAAATTCCGCCATTGCCAGACCCAGGAGGATCTTGTTCACCAACAATGGCCCCATCTTCCACAATCCAGCTTCCCCCTGTGCCATGCCCAATTTTTTCAGGATTTTTATGCCACCCATCTAATGTCCTTCCATCAAATAGCTGGATAAAATCAGCAGCATCGGCTTCAGACTTTCGGGATGTTATGATCGTCGGCGCAGATAAAACGGGCGCAGCAACAAGTACATTTTTGACAAAATTACGACGCGTAGGCATGATGGGTTTAGGGTTTAGGGTTTAGGGTTTAGGGTTAGGAGTGTTCAGAAAAATTCCGAATCGACCTGTTAGAGTAAATTCCCAGGATTCGCTTGGATTTCAAAGTGCGAAATTAGCCGATTTTGGACGATCATAGCGCTTATAGTTTTGCTCAAAAAGCTCCAATTGTAACGAACATGTTTTTTCTGAACACCCCTAGTTTAGGGTTTAGGGTTTAGGGTTTAGGGTTTAGGGTTTAGGGTTTAGG
>JBGCEN010000135.1:0-4101 GCA_045106435.1 Rhodothermales bacterium | reverse complement strand
TGCAGCGGCTTGCATACGTGCAGGTTGTTCATCGCATATGCCAACAATTTCTGCATTCGGATGATCAAAGACCTCTCGAAGGAGATCTCCCATATGAAAATGATCAAAATTAATACCGGCAACACGCCACGTTCGATTCATGCGTTTAGTCCTTCGAGGTTAGAAAACAGTCTCTAAAATATCGTTATATAGCCGAACATTCAATAATTGATATAAATTACTAATGTCCGTACATTTAGATATGTAATTCTATTATCAAGATTACAAATTATGCCTGTAGCGTTTCCAATTACGCCTATCGACCCCAAAAGCCCGATACCCCTTTATTTCCAGGTGGAATCCGCCTTGAGACACCTTATTGAGACGGGACAACTTTCTGCGGGTGAAGTGATACCGCCTGAAGAAGATTTATGCCGCAGCTATAAAGTAAGCCGGCAAACGATGCGCACTGCCCTCTCACGTATGGTTGCAGATGACTTAATCACCCGCAAACCAGGGCGTGGCACCATTGTGACACTTCAGGCGGATCGGATGAAATTTTATCTGGATCGCTCCTTCACTCAGCAGATGGTGGAAATAGGACGTGTAGCGCATTCGCGTGTCATTGATCATCGACTGGACAGAATTAATAAACAGGATTCAGATGTTCTACAACCCTACCGCGATTCAGCTTGTTTTAAGCTCGAGCGTCTACGACTGGGTGATGCAGAACCCGTAGGGATCCAGTCCTCAACCATTCTGACTGCAAAGTGCCCGGGTATTGAAAAATTTGATTTCGAAACGTCATCGCTCTATGACGTACTCATACGCACGTATAATTTGACCATCCACGAGATAAGGCATACGGTAACAGCCACCGTGGCCTCGACCCGGGAGGCTTTACTATTGAACATCGATGAAGGGATGCCCTTGCTGGTCGTCTACACGACCGCGTTGCTAAAAAACCAGGAAATCATAGAGTATACCACCAGCCTCTACCGGACTGAATATTATGAATACAGCACCCACCATTTCCTCTAGGGGCACTGATCTCGACGTTGTCTATTGGGACAACGTCGAAAATATCGAATGTAGAACAGCAGAATGTAGAATTCCGAAAGTTTTTTAGGCCTTATGCATAAAGGCCCGCTTAGAAACTGTTGAGATTTGAGATGTTTTGCGCTTCTCTTTGTTATCATTCACTTTAAGCATTACCCATGAAAACACGCTTAACTCTCCGCTTCTTTTTTGGCATAATCATCTCTTGTTCAATAGGGATTTCTACAGTATATGCCCAGGATGACCAGGAGCGATTTCAAAAGGTTGTACTTTCCGACGGGTTGAATGAACCCATGGAACTGGCTGTATTGCCAGATGGAAGCGTACTGTTTATCGAACGCGTTGGCGGAATTAAGTTATTTGACCCGCGCACCGAATCTACGCGTCTTCTTACCACCCTGAATGTACATTCAGGGCACGAGGATGGATTACTTGGGCTAGTACTGGATCCAGACTTTGCGCAAAACAGCTGGCTTTATCTTTTTTATTCTCCAGTAGGTGATGAGCCCAAACAGCGCGTATCTCGTTTTACGTTTACTGGCACCTCCATTGATTTATCGAGTGAAAAAGTAATCATCGAGATCCCTACCCAACGGATTGAGTGTTGCCATTCAGCCGGCTCGCTTGCGTTTGAACCCATGGGTAATTTATTCATTGCTGTGGGTGACAATACCAATCCTCACAACCCGGGTTATTACAATTCTATTGACGAGCGTGAAGGCCGTGCCTTTTGGGATGCACAGCGTACCGCGGGCAACTCACAGGACCTACGGGGCAAGATTCTAAGAATTACACCGCAGGCAGACGGAAGCTACACAATTCCTGAAGGCAATCTTTTTGCTAAAGATGGCCAACAGGGGCACCCGGAGATCTATATCATGGGCTGTCGCAATCCCTATCGGATTTCTGTCGATCAAAAAAATGGTGCTGTTTTTTGGGGCGATGTAGGGCAGAATACGATCGACAATCCGGAACGCGGCCCCATCAGCTACGATGAGTTTAACAAGGCAACAGGTCCCGGCTTCTTCGGATGGCCTTACATTGCCGGCGACAACCAGGCTTATGCCGATTTTGATTTTGCAACAGAGCAGATTGGCCCGTTTTTCGACCTACAGGGTGCCGTTAATGACTCGCCCAATAATACGGGCGCTCGAATTCTGCCACCTGCAGAGCCGGCGATGATTTGGTATTCTTACGGAGAATCCGAAGACTTCCAGCACCTGAAAACTGGGGGAAAATCACCTATTGGCGGTCCCGTTTATTATTCCGATCAGTACCCAGTCCAGTATGATACGACAAACCTCGCGCCCTGGCTTGCCGCACACCTGCACGCAGGTAACACATTAAGCTTTCCTGATCGCAGCTTCCCAAGCAGCTACGATGGCAAGCTATTCATCGCAGAGTGGATGCGAGACTGGGTGAATACCGTTACCTTCGACGAGGCCGGTTCGTTGAGTGCTATCGATTCATTTATGCCAAAAGAGGTTTTCAGCCACCCTATCGAGTTGGAATTCGGACCAGATGGTGCGCTGTATATGCTCGAATACGGACCTTTTTGGTTTGCGCAACATCCAGATGCCAAGCTGGTCCGCATTGAATACATCCGGGGAAATCGCCCACCCACTGCCCGTATGACCACTGACAGAACAGTTGGTGCAGCCCCGCTAGATGTAAATTTCTCTGCCAATCGTTCTTATGACCTTGATAAAGATGATCAGCTATCCTACAGTTGGGAAATTAATGACACCGTTCGATCCAGCGAATCTGAATTTGATATCACGTTCGATGAGCCGGGTGTATACAATGTCGCCCTGCATGTCACCGACTCGGAAGGGGCTTCTACTTCGGTCACCCAGGAAATCAAAGTTGGCAATAGTCTTCCAGAGATCAGCTTGCAAATAGCCGATAACCAATCCTTTTACTGGTCGGATAGCCCTATCGTTTACGAAGTACACGTGGAAGATATGGAAGATGGTTCTCTGTCCTCAGGAGGTATCTCGCCGGAGGATGTCGTGGTAACTATAGGATCAACCGATATGAGTCCCGATGTAACCATGATTGAGCAGGAACATGCGAGCGCTGTAGACACCTACATGCCGGCAGGAATGACTCTGATTGCCAACAGCGACTGCAAAGCCTGTCACGCGGTAGAGCAAGTATCTGTAGGCCCAAGCTATTCAGCCATTGCCGAAAAGTACAAAGGCGATAACAATGCGATAGAGGGGCTCGTGTCCAAAGTGATTGAAGGGGGCAGTGGCATATGGGGAGATCGTATCATGTCGGCTCATCCCCAATTGTCGCGTGAAGATGTGACCGAAATGGTGCAATACATTCTCAGCCTGGGAGATCAAAACGCCGGTGAGCGCATGGCAACACGGGGTACAATTGAGCCGGTATCTACCGATGATTATGTATTCTCGGTGTCGTATCGCGACAAAGGAGGTGAAATCATCGGGCCTCTTGCTGTTCGATCCAGATTTCTGCTACGCCATGCCCGTATGCCTGCAGTCCGTAGTGACGGATACCACATGGCTTCCAAGTTTAACAGCAAGATTGTTCGATTTCTGGAGACTGAAGGACATCTCGTATTTCAGGATGTTGATCTCACGAATATCAACAGCATGACAACATTGATGTCTTTATATAAGTCCTATGCGACACTCGAAGCCCGTATTGGAAGTGCAGATGGCCTCTTGCTAGGCAAGCTTCAGCTTGAACCTACCTATAGCGGCGACCGAGCCGTTGGTGCAACAATTGAGGGCACAAATCCACAAGAGTTCACCATCCCATTTGCAAGTACAACGGGCCGGCATGATCTCTATATCATCTTTCGGGTCGATGAGGGACAGGAGTATACACCTTCCACAGGAATCATGGAGTGGTTACAGTTTAACAGATGATCAGGGCGCGTGTACCATAGCTTTCCCTCAAAGAATCAGCATGGCATCACCTAAAGACAGGAAACGATATTTCAATGCTATTGCCTTCTGATAGGCCATCTTGATTTGCTTCGCCTCCGCAAATGCTGAAATCATCAACATCAAACTCGACTGAGGAAGATGA
>JBGCEN010000134.1:0-12104 GCA_045106435.1 Rhodothermales bacterium | reverse complement strand
CTGTTTACCCGGAGAGGAAAAGACTTCAGCGTAACCGACACCTCGTAACCCGCCAAGAAGAGCTGATTGCAGCTCTGGAATTGATTCTACCAGATTCATTTTCGTAAGACTTGATTAGATGATTTGAGCATTGAAAGCTCTAAGGGGGGAATTGCTATTAAGTCGTTACGAAAACTCGTATTTGCGGTTCCTAATGCCGTTATTTTTTCTCGCTAAAAAGATTAATAAAGATACTTAAAGGTCTTTTTCCATGTTATATCCGTTATTCAATAGTTGATACTACCTACACGTGGCAGGTTTTTTTGCCTACAAAGTACTTGTTAAAATCGCGCAAAAGACAAAACCGCAGAAGCATCAACAAAATATTATCTTGTCAATACTTCTGCGGTTCTGTCGCAAAAAAGGAAAAAAGAATTCCAGGCTAACCCTGGCGGCCAAAGGCGAGGATCAATTTTAAGTGCGTCATGAGCGTAGGCAACAAATGCATTTTTGTCAGCCGTTCTGCCGGCGTTGAGGATAAATCAAACGGGCTAATCCGTTCTACCCACAGAATCATTTTATTCCGCGTATGCTCTTCACTTGGGAATTGATTCTCCGGGAAATGCCCCAGATAAAACTCACGTTTTTCTTGCAATCGTTCATAAGCTTCTTCATTTGCATCAAGCAAAGAAGTATCACGTTGCGTGATCATCGCGCCGCCAATCAAGTAATCGCGGTAGGCAAAAGGCAAATCCAGCACGGTTGGCGAAACTGCAGATCCAACAACACTTTCTTGCCTTAATCCAACCTCGGCTGCCCTGGCAGTTGCTGTAGAGACGAGACAAAGCGTCTCTTCAGCAACAAGCTCGGAATCAGCTTTCGGCATAAACTCTAACGAAATACGCGCAAGATCTTGCGTTGTACCGAGCACACCCAACGTTGTAAACGCGGTGAATCTTGAAATACGGCTCTGTACTTGATCTGGCTCAGACATATAGCCCAACATAGAGACTATTCAATTAAAAAGATTTTGATTAATCAAGAGGAGACGTTCCAGTATCCTCATTGCCACCAATAGAATCGCGCATACGCGTATCAGCCTGGATGTTTTTCAGATTATAATAATCCATGACACCCAAATTACCAGAACGAAAAGCATCAGCAATTGCCTGAGGCACCTGCGCTTCAGCAGCAACGAGTCTTGCCCGCTGTGCAACAACGGACGCGCTCATTTCCTGCTCTTTAGCTACAGCAGCTGCTCTACGTTCTTCCGCTTTTGCACGTGCAACTTTCAGATCTGCTTCTGCTTGATCCGTCTGAAGCTTCGCACCAATGTTTTCTCCTACATCAACGTCGGCAATATCAATGGAGAGGATTTCAAATGCCGTTCCAGAATCAAGCCCTTTAGAAAGTACAACCTTAGAAATGGAATCAGGATTTTCCAACACTTCTTTATGTGTATTGGAAGAACCAATAGTTGATACTATACCCTCACCAACTCGAGCTATAATTGTTTCTTCGCCGGCACCGCCCACCAATCTGTCAATGTTGGCACGAACGGTTACACGGGCAATGGCGCGCACTTGAATACCATCTTTTGCTACTGCAGAAATCGCCGGCGTTTCAATAACCTTGGGATTTACAGAAACCTGAACGGCCTCAAACACATCGCGCCCTGCCAGGTCAATAGCCGTGGCTTGCTCAAAGTCGAGATCAATATTTGCTTTATCCGCCGAGATCAATGCGTTGACAACCTGTTGCACCCTTCCACCAGCAAGAAAATGAGCCTCTAACCTGTCGACAGGTACATGAATACCCGCCTTGTGCGCGGTAATCAATGGCCGGACAATCTTAATGGGCGGCACCTTTCTCAAGCGCATCCCCAACAAATCCTTGAACGGGTTTAAACGAACGCCAGAGAATACAGCAGTAATCCAGAGATTAAGCGGGATAAAATACAAGAGAATGATCGCCATAAAAAGGACGACTAAAATTGTCAATATGCTTCCGCCTGCAAGCAATTCTTCCATGAAACTTCCTTATTGGGTGGGTTAATGATCTTCTTTGCGATAGTCGCCGCTCTGTCCACCTGTTTTTGCCAACAGATGAATATCGGTTATTCTAATACCTTTAGAAACGGACTTGCACATATCGTAAACTGTTAGGGCAGCTATGGATACAGCTGTCAATGCCTCCATTTCAACGCCTGTACTGCCCAATGTTTTAGCAAAGGCTTTAATATCGACAGAAAAATCTTCTTCTACCAAAGAAAGTACAACATCTACCCCTTTAAGTGCCACATCGTGGCATAAAGGAATTAGCTTGCTGGTTTGCTTTGCCCCCATAATGCCGGCAATCTGCGCAATTGAAAGCACATCACCTTTCCGCACTTTATTCTCTTCTACAAGCCTGAAAACGGCCTCACCAACCAATACACGCCCACTCGCAACAGCAGTGCGTATAGAACTGGGCTTTTCTGCTATATCAACCATCTTTACCCCACCAGCGGGATCCACGTGAGTGAGAGTCGGTCCATTTGCCATGATAAATTTCTGAAATTTCGATTGTATCAGCGCTATGCCTTAAGAAGAAGATAATACCAGAACGATCTAACGACAAGGAAGATCAAAAAGAAACTATTTCACTTCTCTAGCCACGAAAAACTCAGTTATTCTTTTGTTGCATTTATTCTTTTGCGGTGCGCGTTTTCTTCTCTACCCACAAAGTGACAGGTCCGTCGTTTACCAGGCTAACATCCATCATTGCCCCAAAAACACCTGTCTCAACAGGACTCTTCAAGTAACCATTCAGTTCAGCTATAAAGTATTCGTATAGCTTGATTGCAATATCAGGATGTGCTGAATCAACAAATGAAGGTCTGTTTCCCTTGCTTGCGTTGCCATAAAGTGTAAACTGCGACACGACGAGGACTTGCCCGCTTATATCCAAAACCGAACGGTTCATACGGTTTTCTTCGTCCTGAAAGATGCGCAAATTGGCACATTTCTTTGCCAGCCATTTTACTTCTGCTGCTGTATCAGACACATGGACGCCAAGCAGAATCAGCAAACCCTTTTCAATAGAACCTACTATTTCGTCTTGTACAGTAACAGAAGCATTTTTTACGCGCTGTATTAAAGCGACCATATTAAAGCGACCCTCTGTTCGTTGGAATTTGCTTTTGATACATAGCTGGACCTATTAGAATTCAGGAATCTGTCTTCAATCCTGACTCTTGAAGAAACGCGACAAACTTACGCAATGCTCTTCCACGGTGACTTATTCCATTTTTTGTTGAAGGAGACATTTCTGCAAAAGTCTGCTCATACCCATCTGGAATAAACAGTGGATCGTAACCAAATCCATCCGTCCCAACCTCGTGATCCAGGATGCGTCCGTCGCAAACCCCGTCAAAATAATGCACCGCACTCCCATCCATAAACGCCATAACGGTCTTAAATCTTGCAGATCTATTCCGCTCTCCTTTCAGTTCTTTGCATAGCAATGCCCGATTGGCTTCTGCGTTTCCATCTTCACCGGCGTATCTGGCGGAATACACACCCGGCCGGCCATTTAGTGCAGCAACCTCCAGACCTGTATCGTCTGCAAGTGCCGGCATATCGAAATGCGCGTAAGAAGCCAGTGCTTTTTTCTTTGCATTGCCCTCCAGAGTATCAGCATCTTCCACTACATCCGGCACTTCAGGAAAATCTGTCAATGCAAAAATATCGATAGGCATATCGCGCAACAATGCCTCTATTTCTTTTTTCTTGCCTTCGTTTTTTGTTGCTATAACCAGTTTAAATCTGGCCCCATTTTCTAGCTGCATCGAAAATCTGTGTGTTAAAATTTGTTAATATTTATTTTGTGGTGAACCGCTTTTCTGAACACCTGATGCCGATTTTGATTGTTTTTCCAATAATCGGGAAACGATTCACCCCAAACAGACTGGCTGAGTATTTTCATTTTAATTTCTGCGTGCAACCCTGGCTTTTCGCGTCCCGTAACGGCTGGCTAAACAAAAGTTTATCAAGTCCCGTGGGGGGATCAATTATGAAACATACCAAGACCTATCTATTTGCGCTACTCGTAGCAATAACGTTTTCACTACCCCTTCAAGCCCAGGCACAAGAAAATCAATTTAGCTCAAAAAGCGCTGCCTGGTGGAATAGCCTCGGCCAACAACTGGATGCTTCTTTACATCATTCCGTTGATCAAGTCCGAGACCAAACCCTTCAACACGTTGTATTTTTCTCAACAAACTACAGCAAAAAAGTAGATTTATCACACCTGACGCCTACACTCCTGGACATGTACAAAAACGAGCGAAATGAAGCAAGACGTACGATGGCAGTGGTTGCCTTGCATGCCATTGGTAATCGCGTCAGCATGAATTCGCTAGCAAAGCTGGCACAAAATGAGCCACCGGGTAGCCTGCGCAATATTACGCTGGCAGCGCTTGCAGATTATAATACAAGCAGCTAAAACCTTATCAGCGTTTAACATCGCTGCCGAATGTGATTCAGGAAGGAATCATAGGACCGAGTGCAAAAAAGAAGTTGCAGTTTTGACGCCATTCAAATGGTAAAAAAATCCTTCTTTTTTTGCTCTCGGTTTTTTTGTGCGGCAACCTACGGCACAATGTTTGGGAAATATAAAATATGGCCGATAATGTTTTTTCTGTGAAGGAAAACTTCCAATCGGATCAAGAGTATATGAGCATCTTGATTTAGCCCGAGATATTCGGGCACCGTATTTTTTTCAACCCCAAACCTTTAGGAGTATATAGTTTTGGCAGTTGGTATTAAAGTAAGAGATAACGAGTCAATCGACCGTGCCCTGCGCCGCTTCAAGCGTGCCGTGAACCGTAGTCGTGTATTGCGCATGTACCGTGCAAACATGGCATTCACAAAACCATCTGAAGAACGACGCGTTGCTCGCGAAAAAGCAGCACGTGCTTCACGCAAACGTTCTCGTCAGTACTAGTCTAGATTTGTGTAATCGGTTCACGATGATCTAAACAATGTTTAGATCATCGTGCCTGGATTATTTTACAATTTTCTTTTAGATCGCCAGCGCTTTGCTAATCAGTGCATCTTGTTCTTTTTGATGCACTTTCGCACTTCCCGTAGCCGTACTCGCTCTGGCTGCCCTTCCCTTGTAGCTTACAAGCCTGGTGCATGCTCCGTGAATGCTTTCAAGCTTCTCATCAAGCCGCTCCTTCATAAAGGTCCACCCTCCCATATTCCTCGGTTCCTCCTGTACCCAGCATACATCTTCAGCTCCACTATACCGTTCTAGTTCAGCCAAAATCTTATCATCGGCAAACGGATAGAACTGCTCTACGCGCGTTACTGCAATCTGCGGTTTTTTCTCTGGCTCTTTCTCCAGCGCATCCATAATTTCGAAGTACACTTTACCACTACAGAACAGGTGACGCCTTACCTGCGCAGGATCTGTGTGTGCTGGAATGATTTCCTGAAGCTCTCCATGCATAAACTCTTCCGGGCTTGACACAACCGCAGGATGGCGCAACAAACTTTTCGGCGACATGACCACCAAAGGCCGGCCTACCGAGTTTTTCACTTGCCGGCGCAATGCATGAAAGTAATTTGCAGGAGAAGTAAAATTACATACTGACATATTCTTTTCAGCACATAGCTGGAGGAATCGCTCCAGCCTTGCAGAAGAATGCTCAGGTCCCTGTCCCTCGTATCCATGAGGAAGCAACAATACCAACCTGTTTTGCTGCCCCCACTTGGTTAACGAAGCGGATAGAAATTGGTCAAAAATAATCTGTGCTCCATTTGAAAAATCACCAAACTGGGCTTCCCAAATGACAAGTGCATCAGGATTAACAAGTGAATAACCGTATTCAAATCCACATGCAGCGTATTCCGACAAAAAGCTATCGTAAACAAGGAGCGGTGGCTGCCCGCTATTCAAGTTGTTTAAAGGAATATATTCGTTTCCGTTTTCCTGATCATAAAGGACTGCATGCCGGTGGCTAAAGGTACCCCGGCGAGAATCCTGACCAACCAAACGCACAACTGCTCCATCCAGAAGCAAGGAGCCAAACGCAAGCGCTTCTCCAAGCGCCCAGTCCACCTGCCCCTCAGCAAAATGACCTGCCCTCCGATCAAACTGACGCAAAAGCTTTTTATGAGCAGAGAATTCCTCAGGAATCTTTGTCAGTTTCTCAACAATTAGATCAATATTTTCCCTGGAAGTAGACGTGGCTTCTACAATCTCTTCAAGCTCTTCAGGCGCTTCACGAATCTCTATTTCCTTGCCTTTCTCTAATTCCTGCAACGCTTTTACACGCTCAAACGCTTCTTGCAGATGAGAACGGTAGTCATCCAGCATTACCTCAGCTTCGTCAGGCTGCATTTCGCCACGCCGTAACAGAAGTTCTGTATATAGCTTACGAACAGAACGCTTGGCCTCAATTTTCTTGTACAGTAACGGCTGCGTATATGTCGGTTCGTCTCCCTCATTATGGCCATGTACACGGTACGTAATCAAGTCAATGACCACATCCTTGTTAAATACCTGGCGGAAATCAAGAGCAAGACGCATGACACGCACGCAAGACTCTGGATCATCTCCGTTCACATGGAAGATCGGCGCCTGAATCATTCGGGCTACGTCTGTCGCATAGGTAGAGCTTCTCGCATCTTTCGAATTCGTGGTAAAACCAATCTGGTTATTGATCACCAGGTGTATGGTCCCCCCAATTGTATATCCTTTCAACTGACTCAAATTGAGCGTTTCAGCCACTACGCCCTGGCCGGCGAAGGCTGCATCTCCATGAATCAGTAGTGGAATAACACCGTCTTTATAATCTCCTCCCGGCGTCTCAGCGTGTTCCAGACGCATATGGTCCTGCTTGGCACGAACCATTCCCTCAACCACCGGATTCACCGCTTCGAGGTGGCTTGGATTTGAAGCCAGGGTAATTTTTATTTCTGCTCCACTTGGAGAAAGGTGCGTGGCCTTGGCCCCCATGTGGTATTTCACATCGCCAGAACCCAGAGATGTTTTAGGATCGATACTTCCTTCAAATTCCGAGAAAATCACTTCGTAGGGCTTGCTCAGGATATTGGCCAAGACATTGAGCCGGCCGCGATGCGCCATCCCGATAACCACCTCTTTCACTTCCTGATCAGCTGCATCACAAAGCATGGCATCGATCATCGGGATCATGGTCTCGCTCCCTTCGAGAGAAAACCGCTTATGCCCAATATATTTCGTGTGCAAGAAACGCTCAAAAGCTTCAGCAGCATTGAGGCGCTGCAGAATACGCCGCTTTGTTTGATGTGGCAGCGGATCAGAAGCACGAACAGGCTCGATTCTTTCCTGTAGCCATCGCTTTTCGATGGGGTCGGAAATATGCATGAACTCGATGCCCATTTTACGGCTGTACGTTTCACGCAGTACTTCGAGAATTTCACGCAGAGGCAGGATGTCTGAACCACCCAATCCACCCGTGATAAACTCACGATCCAAATCCCATATGGTTAAACCATAGGTAGCCGGATCCAATTCTGTATGATGTGCCCATTCATATCCGAGCGGATTCACATCAGCCTGCAGGTGTGCCCTTACCCGACAAGCTCGAATCAACTGAAGCACGCCGGCTTGCTTCCGGACAACGCTCATTTCCTTATCATCTGTACCAGAGCCCACATGAGACGTGGTGTCCAGCGCAAGAGAATACGGTTGATATGGAATTTTCAGGCTGGAGAATATATCTGTGTAAAATCCGTGCTTCCCAACAAGAAGCTCGCTTACATAAGCCAGAAACCCGCCGCTTTCTGCCCCCTGGATAACACGGTGATCATACGTCGAAGTAATCGACATCACTTCGGAAATCCCCATCTTTTTGATAACATCCGGCGGCACTGCCTGGTATTCAGGAGGAAACCCTATCGCGCCTACTCCGATGATTGTACCTTGCCCCGGCATTAGACGAGGCACACTCAAGGCAGTCCCAATCATTCCCGGGTTGGTCAGCGTTGCCGTTGTACCCTGAAAGTCTGCGATACCAAGTTTACCATCGCGTGCGCGTTTTACAATATCGTTATAGATGCCAAGCAACTGAACAAAAGTCATTTGATCTGCAGCTTTGATATTAGGAACAAGTAGCGTTCTACGCCCTCTTCTTTCCACATCAATCGCTAACCCAAAGTTTACATTTTTTGGAATAACGTGCTGCAGCTTGCCATCTTCATGTGTTACTGTTGAGTTCAGGTTACTGAATTTTTTCAGTCCTTGAACAATGGCATAAGCAACAATATGCGTAAAGGAAACCTTATAGCCTCCCACATATCGCTGATAGTCGTTGATCAACTTCCTGTTTTCAGAAAGAAGCCGCACTGGAATTTGCCGCACAGAAGTAGCCGTGGGCACCCCAAGGCTGGCTTCCATATTCTCAACGATCTTCGCGCCGGCGCCACGTAGCGGTTTAAGTTCAACATCTTCCCTCCCTGAAGCGGTAACAGAAGCAGGATGAATGGGATCAGTGATTGCACCGTCCCCTCCACTCGGTATCGCTGGCGTAATTGCTACGACATCTTCCCGTAAAACCTGGGGTTCTCGCGCTGCATGGGCTGCCGCAAATGATTCAGGCGCCTTGTAATCTGCGAAAAAATCTCGCCAGCTTTCACTGACACTCTGCGGATCCTGGAGAAATTGTTTGTAAATCTCCTCGATGTATCCAGTATTATATCCTAACGAACTCACGATAAATATTATTGATTGTCAGGGGTGCGAAGATGTTGAACGTACGGTAACGACATGGTCTTTGTAAGGATTCCCGCAGTCATGCTTTTGTATATACAATCCTACATTTCACCTACAAGGTTACCTAATAAGGTCATTACTTTTAAAAGATATGCGAACAGAAAAGTATCCCAAAATCGTGTAAAATATGGAGATTACACGGCAGAACGTGCCCGAAGTTTAATCACATTTTCAATGTGATAGGTATGAGGAAAGAGATCTACTGGCTGTACGTTCTCTATTTCGTAGATATCCCCCATCAATTGTAAATCTCGCGCTTGCGTTTGCGGATTACAGCTTACGTACACAAAACGTGCCGGCCGAAGCTCTGCAATCTGCTGTACGACCTTGGGATGCATACCGGCGCGTGGTGGGTCAACGATAAGCACATCCGGTTTTCCGTGTTTCTGCACAAATTCTGGCTTAAATATCTTTCTCATGTCGCCATCCAGAAAGGTACAATTTGAAATATTATTGGCCTTAGCGTTTACATGGGCATTATCAATGGCCTCTGGTACAAGCTCAACCCCAACGACATGCTTCACATGTGGTGCCATAAATATGGAAATAGTGCCGGCGCCACAATACAAATCGTATACAAGATCGGTAGATTGTAACTCTGCAAATTCCCGCGTCACTTCGTAAAGTTTTTCTGCCTGCACCGTGTTGGTCTGAAAAAATGCCCCTGGCCCAATCACAAAATCAAATCCACCAATCTGGTCGCGAATAAGTCCGTCACCAAATCCTATATGATGCGTTTCACCTATTGCAACTTGTGCCACGCCGCTGTGAATGGTATTCAGAAACGTAGTGACCGTCGGGAAATTCGACTTCACATAGTTGGTCATTTCTTCAAAACGCTCTTCATCAAACCCGTTCGTCACGATATTTACCATGACTTCACCCGTCCGCGTCCCCGTGCGAATGACCAGGTGACGCAGATAACCGACATGCTTTCGAATATCCCAACATTCCCATCCCTTTGATTGGGCAAGCGATCGAAAGCCGTTCAACAGATCCACGGATATTTGCGCCGGCAGGTAGCAAGTTTTGAGGTCGATTACCCGGTTAAATCGCCCAGGAGCATGCATCCCAAGCGCAAACGAAGTATCAAATCGTTCATCACTCGCAATTTCCGCTGAAGTTAACCACCGGGATGCACTGAAGGTAAACTCCATCTTATTACGATATTGAAAGATATCGTCTGCACCAATAATCGGATTTACTTCTACATTCTCATATCCTCCCTGATGGGTAAGCGCCTCGTGCACACTCTGACGTTTAGCGTCTAGTTGAGCCTCGTAGCTCACATGCTGCCATTTGCACCCTCCGCAACTGCCAAAATATTGGCAGACAGGCTCCGTTCGCAGCGGACTTTCCTCAAGAACCTTTACAAGGCGTGCTTCGGCAAACTTCTTTTTTTTCCTTACAACACGGGCCAGTACCTTATCACCGGGCACAGCACCCGGGACAAAGAGAACATATCCATCCATGCGGCTGAGTGACTTTCCTCTATCCGCAAACTTCTCAATAACAAGTTCAATCTCGTCGCCTTTACGCACGTAATCAGGGGGTTAGGGTCTAACAACAAATGAGGCACTGGAAGACGGTGGATCTACACGTTTTGCTGCAACATCGTGCATACGTGTAGCCATCATTTTCCCTTCTTTCTCAACCAATAAATTGTACAAGGACACATGCTGATCGGCTGCATAGCCGGCAAGGGCATGCAACAAAGCTGCGGCTGTACGTGGATCGCGCTTGATCATCGCCTTCAATTCAGGCCTGAAAAAACCAAACACACTCGTCTCTGTCACCGCTTGAGCAGTCTCGAACCGCCGAAAATCTCCCAGCAGTGCTAGATGTCCAAAGATTTCAAAATCACCAACCTGGTGGGACTCATGCAAATTCCCTTCTTCGTCTTCAGTCAACAACCGCACTTTCCCTGTTTGAACAATGTACATCCCCAAACCTGGATCTCGCTCTCTGTAGATATACTCGTCCCTTTTATACTCTCGAACATGCAGGGATTCAGCAAGACTTCTGATGACACCGCGGTTGAATTCTGAAAACAGGGCAACTGACCTAAGAACCTGCGCAATCTGCTGGGTTCGTATATCCAACTGAGGCCGGAATGCGCGCCTGTACAAGCGGTCTAGCCACTCGCGAATTTGCTTTGATGAACGTTGAATGGGTTCTGACTGAAGCATCGGTTTAATAGCCTAAAAGGCGTGACCTATACCAAAATGAAGTCGCGAGGTTTTGAATGAGTTTTCAAACAAACCGCCGCTAAGCGATGGATCATAAACGCGATACGCAAGATCCAGACGTAATATCAAGTAATCCCAAGCGAGCCGCAAGCCGAAACCGGTTCCAACACCGATTTCTTTATAAAAAGACGAAAATCTAAAACGTCCCAGATCGTCTCCCGGGTTTCTCGGTCCAAACCAGACATTGCCGGCGTCTCCGTATAACGCCAAAATCCAGTCTGCTGCTAAAACTTCTCGCAACACTGTACTGCGCAGCTCTACACTTGCCTCCAACTTTATATCTCCACCCAAAATACTGTTATTCCCTCCCAAAAAACCACTGGTAGAATCCGCTGTTGTGCGACCTGGCCCCAATCCCCTCAAACCCCAACCACGTACACTCGTCGCACCACCGCTGTAAAATCGTCGATCAAAAGGAATCAGATCAGCCTGGCCGGTAGGATGTGCAAACCCACCGATTAACTTCCAGGCTAAAACAGAATTGGGACTTATGGGCTTATACTGTCTAAAATCTCCTGAAAGCCGTGCATACTGGCGATAAACAAGCCGATTGTCGGAATTACCGCTTCTGAATAGCGACAAGCCGGGGATTCTTCCTTCCAGTGAATCTGGCCGGATCAGGAATCGCTCGATAAAGAACGGCAAATTCCCCCCTATCTCTACCACCCCTTCATAGCTGTATCCCTGATCTCGAAGCAAAAGATTTACATTGGCTGATCTTCGCGTCAGACGCAAAGCACTGTTTATTTGAGGCTCAGTATAATCTTGCAATACCTGCGCACGCTGTATCGGATCTTCGATGGATTGAAGAACGCTACCCAGAAATTTCTGGCTAAAATCATTCAATGTATCAGGATTACTCAGCGAGAGGTCAATAAGATCGAGATAGGTAGCGACGTTCGGGCTATGCTGCATTTCCAATCGCAAACGCGCGGCTCCTCTTCCCCTGATCACAAAACTTAGCTCCTCCCGACGTGCTGTCAAAAAGGACAACGACATCTGGGTACGTGCATCATATAAGCCAAAATAATCATCCAGCTGTTTAAACGGTGCAATCAAATAGGGCAGCGT
>JBGCEN010000133.1:0-6193 GCA_045106435.1 Rhodothermales bacterium | reverse complement strand
TGGGAAGTGCGGTACTTGGCTGGGTGCTGACTTTGATTTGATAAAATTTAGCTTGTAACGTCAAATCGATAGAAGAGCTCTCGTGAAATAGACGCAGTGCATTGTCACCATGAGCCTGCTGAAGGGGCCATGCAAGACTTAATCAGTTAAGATCGCCCTATGAATTCTATGGATCCTTCGACAAGCTCAGGATGACGCAATAAAATGGCCTTTTGTGGCTATTAGCATTTCTTATCCCGAACTGAAGTTAGAGAGGTTATTGTTGGTTTGGAATACGTAAATGCGCATAGTAAGCCCAAAACAGTTCTAACTTTTACCCTTTGTATGTTCAATTTGAGACTGTGTCCACATTGTCATGGGGGTTTCGGTCAATCAGCTTGTTGTAGGGATCGATGCCGGCGCGTAAGGGCTTTTGATCCAGCAACAGTTCAATTACATTCTCACCTTCTTTGATTTTATGCTTCTTGAGATAAAGCACAACCTCTTCCTCTTCCCCATCTACTTCCTCATCTGCAAAAACCCCAACGTCAATCCAATCGCTAAATGAGATCTCAATTTCATTGCCAAGACTATCAGCACGCATTTTGGTCGCATTAAAAGTAAGGTTCACCACATATTGGCTATCTGCAGTTACCTCATAGGTAGCCTCTTCGACCCGGTTTCCATATAGCGTTATGTTTTCGAACATATCGTCGAGTACATATTGCAGCGTATCAGGGGTCACTTCTCTTATGTACCCAAGAAACTCTCTCGAAGTTGTATAAGGCGCTTCCTGAAAAGCCACGGCATCAATATACCGGGACAAAGCCATGTTTAATGAGTCTTCCCCGATATAATCTTTGAGGGCATACATTACAACCGAGCCTTTGTTGTAATGGATATATTGCTGGTTTTCATTCAGAATGAGCGGGTTTTCCTTCTTGCGCTCAAAGCTACGTCCGGAGAGGTAATTATCCATTTCGTATTGCAAAAACCGGCGCATATGTTTTTCGCCATATTCTTCTTCCATCACCATCAAAGCGCTGTACTGAGACATCGTTTCAGACATCACTGTTGCACCCTGCACATTGGCACCAATCACCTGATGGGCCCACCACTGATGTGCAATTTCATGCGATGTAACATAGAATGGATAATCTATATCTTCTTCTTCATCCAGTTTGGCAATAAATCCAACCGACTCAGAGAACGGAATGGTATTGGGAAATGACTGCGCAAAAGAGGCGTATCGGGGAAATTCCAGAATACGTACCTGCCTGTGTTGATACGGACTGAAGTTGTTTGAAAAGTATTCCAGCGACTTCTTGGTCGCTTCAATCATTCTATCAATGTTATAGGCATGGCCGGGATGGTAAAAAACTTCAATGGATACATCATTCCACGTATCACGTGCGACTGCGTATTCTGCTGACAGATACGCGTAGAAGTTCATAATAGGGGCATCCATCTTGTAGTGATAGTACTTTCTGCCTTCTTCAATCCATTCTCTTTGCAAATAGCCCGGCGCGACAGCAATTTGCTCAGGCACCGTACTCACGATCGTCTCATAGTTCACCCAATCAGCATCATTGGAGATGTAGGTATTCTGCATGGCTACAGAATCGTCGATGGCCGGCATCCGGTCTTTGAGCGGTAAATCGTGCTTCTTCCGCGTGTCATCCTGCGATAACTCACGTTGGGGCTTATAGCCTATGCCGGGCATAATCTGGCTATTGAAAAAAGTACCATTGTACACAATCTGCGTGATCGGGCCGGCGTTGGAAAACCCGTCCGATATATAGGCCAAATCAAAATCCATTCGCAATGAATCGCCCGGTAACAGCGGCGCTGCCAAATCATAGATGTAATATCCCAAGGTTGGATCAGCCACCACCAAGGTATTGGGTTGATCTAACGTAACAGCATCTATTCGAACCTGCTCTAAAATGTTCAGGTGCACAGAGTCGATAGGCACCGAAGTTTTGTTTTTCATGATGTAATACCCCTTCGCCAGCACATCCTGCGCTTCCGGGTAAATATCTACATCGATGTAAACGTCGGTAATTCGTGGCTGCGGTGTATGCTCATACTGTTTGTACTTTGCTTCGTAGCTCACAGTTTTCAGCTCTCCTTCATACGAAGTCTCGTATGTGTTCAGCATGTTTGTATTGTAAAAGATAAAACCGCCGGCAGCCACGAAGATCAGTGCGCTCAGAGCCATCTGTGTTATGAGCGGACGCGTCACGCGAAGCTTCGCCAGGCTAAACCGCCAACTAAGCCGGCCTTCTTGTCCTCTCACCCAGAGTAAATTGGTAAGACACGCCAACAAGAGGGCAAAAGCAGCCCAATACAGTTTAAACACAGAAAAGGGTGCGGTAAAATGGCCATAGCCATTCATATCTGAATACGGCGTACCTACATCTGAACCATAATCATAGAGCGTATGCTCCAGCCCCATTTGGCCCATGAAGATGTTAAACAGGTAGTAAATCACCATTACCATGTGCCCCATGTATTTGTGATTTACAATAACTTGAACGGTGATGGCCAAAACACACAGCAGGATATAATCGATCAGTTGGACGCCGTACAATTCGGTTAAATAGAGTCCAATTTCAAAATTAAAATACCCCCTGAATGCCTGTGTCATGACGCCCACAACCAGCACGATGGCCAGAAGCACTACGCAGACAAGAGACAAGGCGGTAAACTTGGAGGCATAGGGGACCCAGTTGGGTACCGGGAGCGCATCGTAAATTTGCTGAGACTTGAGATCACGTTCTCGCCAAACCAGTTCGCCGGCATAAAACGTGATAATAATCAACATAAACAGAGAGAACGACCCGCCAAGCAGATCGAGCACTGAATAGGTAACCGGATAGGTTGTTGTGCCAAACAAGCTGCCCACCTGAGACGCGCTGAAGATCAAAAACATGACGCCGGCGCCTATAATCGCATAAAAGTACACGTCACGCACAATATTCCAGAACTCACGCGAAGCTAAGGATACGTACTGCTTAAAGTGCATCCCGAGAGAGAATGAGCGAGACACTTCTGGTAACTTGAGCAAACTGATTGCCGTGGGTGCCGCCATAGCCGGCGCAATGCTTCTTTTTTTCCCACCTCTTAACTGATGGCTGAAACTGAAACGCACAAACGCTAACACCATGAACAGGATGCCAACCCCAACCCAAAGCAAACGGTTATACAACACAAGACCTTCCATCGGAATAAGGTTTGCGTTCTGTTCAGCCAGTGTCCAATAATTTGTTAGCAAAGAGAACGCCTGCCCACCAAAGGGGTCAATGAGTGCCGCGATGGTCTCATTCTCCATATCGCTAATCAAGTTGCCGGCCAATAAATACCCAACAAACAACACAACGCCCCCAACATAATTAGGTAGCATCTTGCGCGTCAAAACGGCCAGCGTAAAAAATATGGATCCCGTAAAAAAGAGATTCGGGATTACAATGGTATAATATGGATGCGCATAACTGGCCAGCCTGAATGCACCGAAGAAGTCCCTTTCCACCCAGGGCATAAAAGAAGCCACCATCAATCCAAATCCTATCCCCAGGAATATATAGAGGTTCATCAATAACGCCCCGATGAATCGTCCCCCCAGATACTGGCCCTTTGTGATTGGCGTGGTAAACAGCAACGGGTCCATATTGCTGTCAAAGTCTTTATACACCGCCTGCCCCATAAAACTGGCAGTAATCATTATCCCGATGGTACTTAGCACAGAAATCAGCGCCATCGTCACATAAGGAGAGTTAACCTGCAGATTTGTCCCACTCCCCAAAACGGCCATATTGACCCCATCAAACACACCACCGATAGCATTCACCATCAGAAATCCCAACAAGAACATGATGGCGAAATACAAATGTGTAGAGATCCGCGAGAAGCGGTATTTGATTTCGTATAGGGCTATTTGTAGCAACATGACTTAGAAGATTGGGAAAGAATGGAGGAGCAATAGCTCAGTACAAACTTAGTTAAAACCACGGGATATGTCATCCTGAACGTACGTGAAGGATCTGTTTAAAACGCTACATTGAGGCATTTCTCAGACGATTGAGCTTCGCAAAGATACTTCGCTTTGCTCAGTATGACATGATAGAAGGTTTGTGCTTCTACTTAATGCTCTGGCAAGTTTATAAAGACGTCATTCATTACGTGTCATTAACAAATTATCAGAGCTATAGCTTGAAAATCGAAAATAATACCCAAGCCCTACTTCTGTATTCATTATTCCTTGTTGGATGTTGGACATTCAAATGAACCTCATTACAAAGACACCTCAGATCCCTTCAACAAACCCTTCATCGTACAGAAGTACACATCTTCCAGGTTTGCATCAACGGGTGAAAAAGAAGCGTCGGGTTGGCTATTGCTGTACACGTGAATAACCGATCGGCCGGCAAATAACTTGGTGGAGATTACCGTGTATTTTTCCTGGTGTGCAGGAAGCTCATTACGGTCGATAATCTTTTTCCAGATTTTCCCCTTGATCGCTTCCAGGGTTTTGATCGGTTCTTCTTCGAGTAAGATCTGGCCCTCGTTGATGATGGCCATCCGACTGCAAAGCTCGCTGACATCTTCCACAATATGTGTGGAGAGAATAACGATGCTGTTTTCGCCCAACTCACTGAGGAGGTTCAAAAACCTGACGCGTTCAGCTGGATCAAGGCCGGCTGTTGGCTCATCCACAATGATCAACTCAGGATCGCCCAGCAAAGCTACCGCGATCCCAAAGCGTTGCTTCATGCCACCGGAAAACCCACCCAGCCGTTTGTGCGCAGCCTGATACAAATTGGTACGTTGCAGGAGGGCTTTTACAATCTCGCGCCGCTCTTTACGATCGCCAATCCCTTTTAAAATGGCAAAATGGTCGAGGAGGTCAGCTGCCGTGACTTTGGGATACAAGCCAAACTCTTGCGGCAAATACCCCAGCACTTTTCGTACTTCATCCTTCTCTTCAAGCACATTGAAGGTACCCAAATAAATAGACCCTTCATCCGGCTCTTGAAGCGTAGAAATGGTTCGCATAAGGGTAGATTTGCCGGCGCCATTGGGGCCAAGCAAACCGAACATGCCTTGTGGTATGGTCAGAGACACATTGCTAAGCGCCTGCACACCATTGGGATACGTCTTGGACAGGTTTTGTATTTTTAATTCCATACAACTCTACAAAGGTGGCAATAACAGGGGTCTAGGACAGTAATTGCAACATTCTGGTACAAACGCTGGATGGATTTCACAGGGTCCACAATTCCATCTGCGTACGCATTGTATCTGTAGCAAAAACAAGCAGAGCCGAACTACGCTAAAGTTAAATGCGTGATCCTATCGAATCACAATTAACTTGCAGCGTTATGCAATGTAGCCATGTGGTGGGATTGGCGATTTTGCTTCTGCTTTATAACGATTGAAGTTACAATAAATTGCTATGTGGGAATAACGGCATTTACGGCGGCTGCCGGCCAAAAGTTATATGTGCCAGAATTTTCAGGAAATACCTGGATATGCCCAAGAGCAATCATGCGCTATCTCTTTAAACAATGTTTGCATGCACGATAGCCGGCATCCAGTGCGTTTTGTTCTGATTCGAAAAAAACGCGGTTCTTACGATGCATGCGTTTTCCACTCCAACACTTCAAGGTGCCGTATATCTTCAAACGCCTGTTGCCGGCCCACTTAATGTGTCCACGCCTGATCTGACTGTGGAGCATTTCATCGGTCAGATTGAGATGTTTTATCATTTTCATGCATTCTGCAAGATGATTGTCGGCACATCCCAGTTCTCTGACAAGTTGATAAAATCGGATAAAAAAGTCGTCATCCTGAACGAAGCCGAAGGATCTCACGAATCACAGTTATATAGCCTTGTGTTAACTAAAGGCCGTTTTTTTATTGTATTTCGAGAAATCTCTGAGCCCCCTGCTTTCTAGCTCGACTTCATCCATTTAAGGCATAGTAATTCAGAGGTCTCCCTCTAGACATAGATAAATCAACCAAGATGTGTGTGTGTGTGTGGGGGGGGATATCCCATTAAACGCCACGCATTTGGCACTATATCTCACACCATTTCCAGGTTTCTTTACCAGCCCTACTAGGGCGTGTGGACAATTAACTTGTAAAATGCATTTCGCGTCCTTTTTGCCCATATCTGCGTTCCTTTTTGCGCCCGATGCGCTGCATCGAACAC
>JBGCEN010000132.1:0-14512 GCA_045106435.1 Rhodothermales bacterium | reverse complement strand
TAGTCTTCGTCCCTAATTTCATATCGTTGATCAAAAGGCAACAACATGTCAAAAGTAAGGGTCGAATTTTTAGGCAACTCCTCCAGGACGCCAATGACGGTAAAAGCTTGAAAACGGTCATTCAGACGCATTTCGAGTGTTTGCCCGATGGCGTCGCGATCGTCGAAATACTTTTCTGCCAATGCCGGCGTTAGGATGACATCGTTAGGCGAAGTAAACGTCTGCGTGCCGGCGCGCATATCAAAAGAGAACATCTCGAAAAACGAAGCATCAACGAAGTTGACCGATTCCTCGTAAAGTGCTGAAGACTGCCTGACTACGGCATTACTGCCCCAAATACGGGTACCGTTGATGATATCTGGCAGATCTTCAATAGCTGCCGGCACCATTGGATCAGGCACCACGGTGAAGTGGATGGTCTTGTTAAATCGCGCCGTAACACGATAGATATCGTCCAGGTTTTCATGGAAATGATTGTAGGTGACTTCATTTCTCAAAAACAAGAGGGCAAGAATACAACACCCAATCCCCAATCCCAGACCAATGATATTAATACTTGCATAACCCGGGTGCCTGCGAAATTTCCTCAGTGATATTTTCAGGTAGTTTTTAAGCATCGTACAAGTACTTTTTTGCGTATTGATTATTTCCAATGCCCCAAGACAGACTTCAAGATGAAGCTACTCGTATCTCAGTGCATCAATAGGGTTGGAAAAAGCAGCCCGTATGGACTGAAAACTCACGGTTAGCAGCGCAATGCCAATGATGAGCAGACCGGCCACAAAGAAGGTGAGAGCACTCATTGCGGTTGCGTAAGCAAAATCTTGCAGCCAGACGCTCATGATGTAATAGGCAGCCGGCGCCGCGATCAAAAAGGCCAGCCCCACCAGCACCACAATGTCTTTGGTCAAAAGCACAACAATGTTCTTGGCCGAAGCACCCATAACCTTGCGCACCCCAATTTCTTTGGTGCGTCTGACAACCATGAGAGAGGCCAAACCAAACAATCCGAGACAAGCAATCAAAATCACCAGCACCGTAGCGTATTTGAGGATTGCCCCCAATCGTAGCTCCTGTCCATACTGATATTCCAAGACGTCATCTACAAAGGCATAATTGAATGGAATACCGGGCATTACAGTATTCCACAATTGTTCAGTGACCGCCAATCCAGCAGCAATTTCGCCGGCTTTGAGCCGCACTAAAATCTTGGGCTGTGGGGCCGAAGAATAGCCAATATCAGAAAGTCCTTCGTATAGAGGCATCGGCGTTAACGCAAGCGCGAGGGGCGCTACTTTTGAGTGAAGCGATGCATAGTTAAAATCGTCAACCACCCCGATAATTCTGTGCGGTGCAAACCTGGCACCCGGGAGCATTTCACCAATGGGATTTTCCCAGCCATGCATTTCAGCAAAGGCGCGGTTGACAATAACACCCTCTCTCCGATCAGAGCCAATGTCTCGGGAAAAATCGCGCCCTTCCACGACAGGTATGCGCATGACATCCAGATAATCAACATCTACCAGATTGTAGTTGAATTGCTGAAAAGCACCATCGGTGGCTTTGTATGCAGCTGACATCCAGGTTTCACCAAACGTGAACATAGAGGCTGTTACGCCATCGATTTCCGTATACCCTGCTGCTTCAGCGCGAAACCGTTCCAACACTTGCATGGCCTCCGGCCGGCGCAAACCCGTCGTCAGTTTAACCACCTGCTCTTTGTCAAAACCCAGGTTCTTTTCCTGCATGAAACGCAACTGATCTCCCATCACCAGCGTCGAGATGATGAGGAGTACGGCTAGCGTAAACTGTACAACGGTCAGGGTTTTACGCAAGACATTGGCTTCACCCAGTTTCAGCCGTCCCTTGAGCACTTCGATAGGCCGGTATCTAGACAAAAAGAGCGCGGGATAACTGCCGGCCAGTAATCCAACAATGCCCACCAATCCAACCAGCGCAAGCCAGGTCTCAACATCAGCTCGGAACGAGAGGGTTTTACCAGCAAGCGTATTGAAGGCGGGCAAAGCCAACACTGCCAGAACCAATCCCAATATCAAACCAAACACGCTGAACAAAAGGGTCTCGCCCCAGAATTGCGCCACAACTTGCTGCCGGTTTGCCCCCAGCGTTTTTCTAACACCCACCTCCTTCGCCCGCTCAGCAGAGCGACTCAGGGTGAGCGTCATAAAATTGATGCACGCAATCAGCAACACAAAAGCCGCAATGATTGCAAGGATAAACGAATAGGCGGGATCACTCGTGGGCTGTGCACCGGCTGGATAAGAGGTATCCAGATGAATATCCGTCAATTTCTGAAAACGGGGCACATAGGCTCCTTCAACGTAGTCAGTACCCATCGCCTGCTCAATCATCGCCGGCACTTTGGCCTCCAGTTGTGCGATGTCATAATTTTCAGGCAGCCGAATGTACGTTTCAAACAGGACATCAAAAAGGCTTTGAAGCTGCGCTGCCCCCCATCTGGTTTCGACATGATCAAGGGGCACCAGAAAATCGAAACGAATACTTGAATTGGTTGGCGTGTTAGCGGAAATCCCTGAAACGACAAAGTCTTCAGGCTCATCTCCAATCCTGATTGAAATTGTTTGCCCGATCGGGTCTTCATCTTTAAACCATCGTGCTGCAGCATCTTCGCTGAGCACCAGATTATGTACGCCTTGTAGCACCGTTTCAGGATCTCCCCGGAGCAACGGGAAATCAAACAGTTGAAAGAAGCCAGGATCTGCTAAAAAAACGCGTTCGAGCTGCACCCTGTCTCTAAGTTGAACCTGATCTCTGAACCACCGTACGCGGATTGCATCCTCAACCTCTGGCATGTTCGATGTAAACATCTCGGCAAAGAGATAAGGCGTTTCCACATTCAGATATTCACGGTCTTCATTCTGTTCGTGGAGCGCGATACGATAGATGCGATCCGCATCTTCATGGAATTGATCATAGCTCCATTCGTCTTGAATGAACAGGATGATCAGCACGCAACAACCGATACCCAATGCCAATCCGAAAATATTTACAAACGCATAAAAAGGATGCCGGCGCAGGTTTCGAATCGCTATTTTGAAGTAATTTTTTAGCATCGGCGGGATTTGGGTTCAACGTTCTGAGTTCAAGGTTCTGGGTTGATTGTTGGGGTTATTCACTGCGCAAGGCTTTGATCGCGTGCAGCATCGGGCTAGCTAATTACGTTGTTTAAGTGGGGCGCTTTTCAGGCTAATTTCTTCATTGAGGCCAGCATTACTCATACCGCAATGCATGCACAGGATTGATCTTTGCCGCCCGAATGGCCTGATAAGCCACAGTCAACCAGGCGATTACCAACACCACAATGCCGGCGCTAAGGAATAGGCCGATCGATAAGGGAATCTTGTAGGCAAAATTCTGAAGCCATTGCTGCATCACAACAAATGCAACCGGCACCGCCAGACAAAAACCGATAAGTACCAGCAAGGAAAACTCTTTTGTCAGCAGTAAAACTACCTGGAAAACAGAAGCGCCTACAGCCTTTCTGATGCCCACTTCCTTCCTGCGTTGGGCTGCGGTAAATGCAGCCAAACCGAACAAGCCAAGACATGCGACAAACATCGCAAGGATCGCTGCCATAAAGAACACTTTGCTGGCCTGTTCTTCTGCGCGATAAAGCGCACCCAGCTCGTCGTCTAGAAAGGTGTAACTAAAGGGCCTGCCGGGCAGCATGGATGACCATTGCGCTTCTACAGTTGCCAGCGCCGGCGCCAACGCGCCGGGACCCAGGCGAACCAACATGTAATTGCACCCCCATGGCTCATAGAAGTAAGCAAGCGGGTCAATTTTCTCATGTAAAGAAAGAAAGTGGTAGTCAGCAATCACCCCTCTGACGATGCCTTGCCGATTGGACGAAAGCGCAACCCGTTTCCCAATGGCTTCTTCATTGGTCCAACCCGCTGATCTTACCGCTGCTTCATTGAGGATGTACTGGTAATTACCAGAGGCAATAGAGTCTACGTTTACAGGTAAGAAGTCCTGGCCGGCCACGATTTGTAGCCCCAATGTTTCAACAACGTACGCATCTGAAGGCACACCGCCGATATCTGGACTTGAATCTTCATTATCAAATACACCTTCAGCCAAGAATCCATATCCACCCTCCTGATATCCAGGAATATGATTGATTGCAGCAATCTGCTCAACACTACTTTCCTGCAGCAAAGCAGCACGCATGGTTTCATAACGCCCCTGCATTTCGTTACGTAAGCCGAGTGGTAGTACCACAAGCCGCTCTTTATCAAATCCAAGGTCTTTGGTCTGTACAAATTCGAGTTGTTTAAATACAACGGCCGTGCCTACCAACAGTACAACGGAAGCCGCAAACTGAAACACAACAAGTGATCGACGCAAGGTGTTACCTCCCGTACCTGCATGCGCATTCGCTTTGAAGATTTTTAATGGATCAAACGAAGACAGCATAAAAGCTGGATACGCCCCCCCTGCTATACTCACAAGGAGCAACATGCCGGCGAGAAAGATCCATATAACTGGATCAGAACCATACGATATTGAAAGTGCTTTACCCGTTGCAGCATTAAATGAGGGCAACAAAATCTCAACAAACAGTAACGCCAGTGCCAATGCAAAAATAGTTGTAAGAAATGACTCGCCAAGAAATTGCTGAATCAGTTGCAAACGATGCGCACCTGAGACCTTCCGCACACCAACTTCTCTGGCCCGCTGTCCACCTCTTGCAGTCGACAGATTGATGTAATTGACGCAAGCAATTAGCAGAATTAAAATTGCAATACTAAAAAGTAGATAGACGTAGATTTTGCGCCCTTCAAAATCCATGCGTATACCGAGTAATGGCTGAAGGGACAATGCGTACGCCTCATCAACCAGGCCTTCACTACGCGCATTTGCTACCAGGCCGGCTATCTTGTTTTCTAAAGAAGTGAGTGAGGCGTTTTTTTGTACTTTGGCGTACGTGAAAAAGTTAGCAGAATTCCATATCTCCCGAGTAGACCAGTTCGAACTGGAAAAGGACGCCAGGAAATCAAATTGCACATGCGATTGAGGCGGTATATCTTTTAACACGCCGGTAACTTCAAACGTACGACCTCTGCTCCCTACTTCCAGCACTTCCCCGATCGGGTTTTCATCTCCAAAGTACTTTTTTGCAACGCTTTCAGTCAAAACAATCGTGTTCGGCCGGCTTAAAGCCTCGCGCTGTTCTCCAAGAACAAGAGGAAAGGAGAACACATCAAAAACAGTTGAATCTGCATAGAAAAAGCCGGCTTCGAAGAAATTCACGTCTCCCCGACTCACTACAGGTGGCTGAAACCGTCCGATATCATACAGCCTGGTTACCGCTTCAACTTCTGAAAATGATCTTTTGAATAGTGGCGCAACAACCGTTGGCGTTACCACCTGATCGTCGCCTACATGTACGCGATAGATCTGATCAGCACTTTCATGAAATGCGTCGTAGCTTAACTCATCTCGCACATAGAAAAGGATCAATACCACGCAGGCGATGCCAACCGCCAGTCCCCCTACATTGATAGAGGTGTACCCTAAATTCCGCTTTAAATTACGGGCTGCGATTTTGAAATAATTCTTTAGCATGGTCGGTTTTCCGTTTTCAATTACACTGCGTGATTCTCACTCATATCGTAAACTATCTACCGGGTCGCGTTGCGCGGCGTTGTAAGCAAGAATCCCCATGGTAGCAAATGCCACAACACCCAGCAGTAGCGCGCCCTGCAGGAAAAAGAGAGGATTCAGCGCAACCCGGTATTCATACCGGGACAGTATATTTTCAAGGAAGAAATAGACCGCCGGCGAAGCAATGACAAATCCTATTATGACAAGCAGTCCAAATTCCTTAGACACGAGGCGCACAATACTTCCGGCAGAAGCACCCAACACCTTGCGAATGCCTATTTCTTTCATTCTGCCGGTGATGGTAAGCGCAGTCAATCCCAATAATCCCAGGCAAGCAATCAAGATCGCAAACAACGCTGCATATCGAGTGATCAGCATAATCCGCTCTTCCTGGGCATATACTTCAGCCATCTGATCGTCCAGGAATTCGTACGTAAAAGGAATTTCGGGTACAACCTCATGCCACGCACTTTGCAAGGCTGCCAGTCCCTGTTGCCTGTCATTTCCCAGCATCACAAAAATATTGTCAAAGCGCCAAATCGGCTCAATTGTCAGCATTGCCGGACTGATTTCCTGATACAATGCCTGATAATTATAGTCTTCGACAACCCCAACGATGACGCCGGCGATTTCATGATCTTCAACAAAAGGAATCTGTTTGCCAATAGGGTCTTGTAGATCAAAGGCCCGAACCAATGCTTCATTTACTATAATTGCATTTGTGGTATCTGAAGAGATCGCTGGATCAAAATTACGCCCAGACTTGAGCTTGAGTCCAAAGAAGTCGATGTGATTCGATTCTATGGGAAACATGTTAATCGCGTAAAACTCACCATTATCCCTCCTAAAACCCACACCTGTGTGCCCCCTGTAGCCAAACTTGTTTCCTGAGGCCGTAACATCAACAATGTCTCGGGTGCCCATCAGCTGATTTCTCAGGAGCTGTGCGATCTGTGATCCATCAAGCTGTCCGGTTGCCAATGTCACAACACTTGAATGATTAAACCCAAGATCTTTCTGAGAGAGATATTGAATCTGACGTCCCAGGACCAGTGCACCAACCAGTAAAAAGGCAGTAACGGTGAACTGTACCACAACAAGCGATTGCATTAATTTATTTTTGCTACCCAGCCTGAACCGCCCACTTAGTGCCTTTACCGGCCACAATGATGACAACACCACAGCCGGATAGCTGCCGGCGAGGAATCCAGAGAAAACGACCAGTCCGGTTAAAGTGATCATGAGTGAGCCGGCATCACCTAAAGAAAGCGTCTTGTCTGTTAAAGCATTGAATGCTGGTAGAAACAGATTTGCCAGTAGCAGTCCAACAAACGCAGAAATGATACTCAGCAATAGGGCTTCACTCCAAAACTGCACCATAAGCTGTATTTTGTTCGCCCCTACTACTTTTCTTACGCCCACTTCGCGGGCACGCCACGCGGATCGACCTATCGCCAGCATGGTAAAATTAATACAGGCCATTGTTAGGATCAAAAAGGCCAACACGGGAAGCAAATAGGTTTGCAAAGGCCGCCTGCTGCTTTGGAAATGTACTTGTGCAATGGGTCGAAAAATATACCGCAGGGGCATTTCATCAGCATGAAAGCCCAGTTCATCGCGTCGTGCAGTGACCTCTTCCCCACGATACTTGTTTGTAAATCCGTCTAACTTGGGACGCAAACTGGCATCTGAAGCTCCTGCAGCTATCTGAACGTATGTTCTTGCAAAGTTCAAAGTCCACGAATTCTGCAAATCTGCCAGCTCTTCATCAGCTGCCAAATACCGGTCAATTCTGGCAATCACATCAAACTTCACAGATGAGTTTTTGGGGTGATCTTCAGCAATTGCAGAAACCTCAAACTCTTGAAACTCGCCAAGAATCAAGAGCTGTACAAATTCACCAACGGCATTTGCCGTCCCGAAGTGCTTTCTGGCAGCACTTTCAGAAAGTATAATGCTCCGAGGGTCTTCCAGCGCAGTTTCTCGCTGCCCTTGTACCAGTTTAAAGGGGAATACCGCCAGAAATTCTTCGTTGGTAAATAGTATTTCCTCCTCCGTCGCTTCTGCAGATTTATCCCTGTTGATCTGGAGAAAGCTTGTTGTATTGTATGTCAATGAAGCATGCTGTACTTCGGGGATGTCATTTTTCAGTACTTCCGCTAACAGTAGATTGTCATTACTAGAATTCCCGTCAATGCTCCCGTCAGCAGCATAATAAAACCGCTCTACACGGTGTATTTGCTCATGGTTCTCATGAAAACGATCAAACGACAATTCATCCTGATTGAAGAGAATAATGAGTAGGCAAAGCGCGATACCACATCCCAAGCCAAACACATTAATAATGGCCAGACCCTTTTGCTTTTTGATTGAGCGTAGTGCTACAACAAGGTAATTCCTGAGCATAATGCGGTGTGTTAAAGGTTCAGGTTAGCTGGGCCGTGAAGACTTCTTTGCAAGCCTGATTCTGCGAATTCAATTCGGCTTAATAAGTGGTTTCACGATACAGCTAACGCTAAGCCCCGGGTATTCCAGGGGTGAATTATGGTTTGATTTTCGAGCCTTCGCAGGTTGGCGACTGAGTAACTCAGATACAGATCCTGGATCAAGTCCAGGATACGGTTTTGTCTGAATTCTTCAGACAAAACCTAGTTGAGGGCGTACTTCTCACGCATGAAGTTTTCACTTACAACGTGGCCGTCAAACAAGTGAATTACACGGTGGCTGTACTCTGCATCCGCCGGCGAATGCGTTACCATGATAATGGTTGTCCCTGCTTCATTAAGCTCAGTAAGAAGCTTCATCACTTCCTGGCCGTGCGCAGAATCAAGGTTACCCGTAGGCTCATCCGCAAGAATCAGTTTTGGGTTCGCGACAACGGCACGCGCAATGGCAACACGCTGTTGCTGTCCACCTGATAATTGTTGAGGGAAATGACCTCTTCTATGCATCATGCCTACGCGATCAAGCGCTGCGTGCACTTTTTCTTCTCGCTCCTTACCGTTGACACCGATATAAAGCAAAGGCAGCTCAACATTTTCAAAAACAGTCAGTTCGTCAATCAGGTTAAAACTCTGAAAAACAAAGCCAATGCTGCCTTTTCTCAAGCCGGCGCGTTGCCGTTCAGAAAAGCCGGCTACTTCTTCACCGAAAAAATGGTACTTCCCATCGGATGGGTTATCCAGCAATCCCAGGATATTTAGCAAGGTGGATTTGCCGCACCCTGATGGCCCCATAATGGAGACAAACTCACCGGCTTGTATTTCAATATCAACCCCACCCAAAGCGGAGGTCTCAATATCTTCAGTCCGGTAAACTTTCGTAAGGTTCTTTGTGCTTATCATGGCGTTATGGTTTCGATTTCAGGGTGATAAGTTTTCTGTCTTGTTATTTGCTGTCTTACCGGATAAACCACCCGGCATGTTGCACATCACCCTTTCAAGTGCTAAAAATTTTGATTATCGAGGCCTGTCATTCCTGAAGAATCAAGCGATCAACGTCTCCAAACGTATCGTAAGAAGAAGTAATCACGCGCTCTCCCACTTCCAATCCTTCAAGAACTTCAAAATACTGGGGGTTTTGCCGGCCAAGCTGTATTTGTCGTTTAACGGCTTCATTACCCTGCGCAACAAAAACCCAATTCCCACCGGTTGTCTGGAAAAACCCGCCTCTTGGTATCAGAACCACGTCGGTCAGATCACCAAGCTCGAGCCCAATACGGAGGGTCTGCCCACGCCGGATACCGCTCGGACCGTTATCGACAAATTCCATATCAACCTGAAACCGCCCATTCTGGACTTCAGGATACACTTTCTTGATTTCAAGGTTGTACTTTTCTGAAGCAAACGTAAAGGACCCCATTTGCCCTGAATTAATGCGGGAGAGGTAATGCTCATCAATCGGCACGTTTACGCGAAAGCCATCCAGCTTATCAATTTGCCCAAGGCGCCGGCCTACACCTATCGATTCACCAATTTCCACATCAAAAGAGGTAAGCTGTCCTGCAATTGGTGCTTTAACAACCAGGTTTTCCAAATTTCCTCGAACAACATCCAGATTACGCTCTATCTGGGTAACAGATGCTTCCAAAGAGTTCACCTGAACCAGTCGCATCAAAGAATCTTGCCGATGCGATGCAAGTGTCAGCGATCGACGCTGCTGTTGGTAGTCCAGTTCATCTTTAACCTGATGATAATCATCTTCAGAAATCAGCGCTTTCTCATACAACTCTTCATTCCGGGCGTGTTGCCGCTCAAGCCGGATGATCTGATAATTGATTTCAACAATCTGCTGCCGAAGATTCAACGTATTTTGCTCCATCGAGAGCCTGGCTGTACGAAGAAAGTTCATTGTTTCATAGAACTGCGCTTCCCTGTTAAGCAGATCCAGTAGCAAATCATTGTTCGTTAACTTTACAATCGGGTCTCCAGCCGCAAGCGTGGCCCCTTCTTCTACATAAATCTCATCAACCCGGCCTCCTTCTGCAGCGTCCAGAAAAACAGTCCGAAGCGGCTCTACGCTGCCAATAACAGGAATGTATTCTTGAAACGCGCCGCGGTCTATGGTGCTAATGGTCAGCTTGTCTTGCTCAACACGTAACTTGGTCCCTCCTCCTTGCGACCAGATGCCATACGCTACCAGCAGAATAAAAAGTGTAACACCACCAATCAGCGCAATTCTACGGGGAGGCCACTTTTGTTTTTCAACCACGCGATCCATGCCAGACCCACTGCCCGGGATGGAAGCTTTGTGATTAGAATGTTCTACGGAAGGTTTCAGGTCTGATTGACTCATAACTCTGCTGCTTTTCACGGCTTGTTTTGCACTCGCTGGTCTATTCTTTATTTCAAAAGCAGTGCCAGTTTATGCAAACTACATATTTACAATAACTTAAGGCAAATAATTTCGTCATCGAAAATAAAACATGTGTTCGTTTACGATTCAGCTAGTGTTCATTATCGAACATTTCCTATTTTAAGAGCTGACGAACCAGACAGATAAAGCAAAACATGAAATACGGAAGCGTATTAGTCATTGATGATGACCGGGATATTTTGCAGGCCGCCAGATTACTCCTCAAACAACACGTGGCCCAGGTAGATACCCAGGAGGATCCATCCACACTGCCGGCGTTGTTAAAGCAAACATCCTACGATGTGATTCTGCTCGATATGAATTTCGCCCGGGGCAACAGCTCCGGTCTTGAAGGACTACACTGGCTTGAGCAGATCATCAAAATCGACCCTTCCATTTCAGTTATTCTGATTACTGCTTTTGGGGACGTCGAAACAGCTGTACATGCCATTAAGGAAGGCGCTACAGATTTCATCCTTAAGCCCTGGCAAAATGAACGACTGGTTACAACCGTCCAGAATGCCTTAAGGCTACGGAGCTCAAAGAAAGAAGCACGCCAACTCAGAACGCAGAAACAGCACCTGAGCGAGGCAATGGATTCGCCTTATCAGGTGTTTATCGGCGAATCAGGAGGCATGCGAGATGTTTTCGAAACCATTCGGAAGGTCGCCCCAACGGATGCAAACGTACTGGTCCTTGGTGAAAACGGGACGGGTAAGGAGCTCGTATCGCGGGCTATACACCGGCAATCAACCCGAACAGATCAGGTTTTTGTAACGGTAGATCTAGGCGCTGTGAGTGAAACGCTTTTTGAAAGCGAGCTGTTTGGCCACGTAAAAGGCGCGTTTACCGATGCACGGGAAGACCGCGCCGGCAGATTTGAAGCGGCGCACAACGGCACACTGTTCCTCGATGAAATTGGCAACCTGTCTTTGCCCCTTCAAGCAAAACTGTTATCAGCACTACAGCACCGCAACATTACCCGGGTAGGCTCCAACAAACAACGCCCCATTGATGTTCGGCTGATCTGCGCCACCAACATGCCGTTGTATGAAATGTCTGCCGAGCAGAAATTCAGGCAAGACTTGCTCTATCGGATCAATACTGTAGAAATCAAACTGCCTCCTTTACGGGATCGGCAAGAAGACCTTCCGATGCTCTGCGATCATTTTCTAAAGCTGTATGCTCGGAAATACAAAAAAGGCGCTATGCGATTGGGCGCCGGCACCCTCAAGAAGCTGGCAGCTTATCCCTGGCCAGGCAATGTACGAGAGCTTCGCCATGCCATAGAACGCGCAATCATCCTGAGTGACGCCGCTGTATTACAACCAACAGATTTTCTTTTATCAGCGCCTGAAACGGCTACTTCAGCAACCGCTTTCGAATCCATGAATTTGCAGGAGGTAGAAAAGCAGGCCATCAGACAAACGTTACGCAAACACAATGGCAATATCAGTCATGCGGCGAGAGAATTGGGACTGACACGGGCTGCTTTATATCGCCGGCTTGAGAAATATGGTATGTAACAAACAAAGAGCATAACAAAAAAGAGTTACAAGAAAATCGACAATCAGTAAGATAAAAGTATGGCAACGACTGCCTCCTTTCTTAGATATTTTCGTGCCCAGGTTATCGTTAGAGTCGTAGCAATTTGCCTAACGATCGCGGCAGGGTCATACCTTTTGATTACGTCGTGGCAGAACCTTACAGCGTTGCTCATTCTGGGCCTGATTGTGATTCAGGTCGTTGCGTTAATACGGCATCTCGAGCGCGGCACGAGGGACCTGCTTAGTTTTCTTGAAGCCATTGAATATTCAGACTTCACGCAATCCTTTTCGTCGCCTTATAAAGATGTAGGCTTTAAGAATTTGTATGGCGCTTTTGCCCGCGTAATGCAAGCCTTTAAAGATACAAGGGCTAAGAATGAAGTGCAGCGGATGTACTTTGAAACGCTCGTGCATCACATCGGCATCGGCCTTTTGTGTTACCAACCGGATGGCACCATACAGTTGATAAATAATGCAGCAAAGAAGTTGTTGGATAGGCCGGCGCTCAACAAACTACAAGACCTTGCTTCGCTGAGTCCTGAACTGGTGGATTCGCTCATGGAAATCAAAACCGGCGAACAAGACCTCATCAAGATCGATACAGATAAGGAATGGCTACAGCTTGCGGTAAACGCCACACGGTTTAATCTCCAAAATGAAAATTATATTCTGGTATCGTTACAGAATATCGGGGCTGAATTAGAAGAAAAAGAGTTGGAAGCCGTTCAGCACATGACGCGTGTTTTGGCCCACGAGATCATGAATTCTATAACGCCTATTGCCTCCCTTGCCGGCTCTGCCAAACATCACCTTGAGATACAGGGCGAAACCCTCGATCCAGAAGATTTACAAGAATCTTATCAAGACCTCAGAGATGCATTAGACACCATCGAAAAGCGAAGCCACGGTCTGCTTAATTTTGTCACGTCTTACCGCCAAATTGCCCGAATTCCGCGTCCCGATTTTCAGCTGGTAAATGTAGAGGCACTTTTCAACAGAGTTGTTCAACTCTTTGAATCCCAGGCACAAGCGCAAAAAGTGCAACTCGAAATCAAAGTAGAACCAGAGACCCTGTCTGTACTGGCAGATCCTGACTTAATCGAACAAGTATTGATCAACTTACTCAAAAATGCGCTGGAGGCCATCGCCGATCAACAAGGTGGAAAAGTGGTATTGGAAGGGTTGCTAAATCGGAAGAGCAAAGTGCTATTAAAAATCACGGACAACGGCCCTGGAATATCCATAGAAATGCAGGAGCAGATCTTCGTCCCGTTTTACTCAACCAAATCAGCAGGTTCAGGTATCGGATTGAGCCTCTCTCGTCAAATCTTGCGCCGGCATGGCGGGAGTTTGCGCGTTCAAACCCAACCAGGCGGCCCCACGACGTTCATGCTCCGCTTTTAAATTTCATCACAGATATATTGATTGTGATTTAGTTCGGGCTCATGGTTCAACCTTCAGTGTTGTTTTTCACGGAAAGACTGAGACCAGCTTGCTACAACGGTTCCGGGCGGAATCCGTAGGGGTTTTCTTCATTCTCTCCTTTGATGCACAACAGAGAGAGCAAGAGGTACAGATTATATACGGGGATGAGCGTAAGTACTAAATGCCAGGCCGGGCGGTCCAGATCGTGTAGCCGGCGAATGGCTGCGGTAATCATGCTCAGGAAGGATATGGCAAGCGCACAGACCACCAGGTTAAAGGCCAATTGATCAAACCCCAAAACTGCTTTCAGTTCATATATAAACAACGCAAAAGCAACAATGCCAAGGCTAAGCAGATATTGATTCTGATACCTGGAACGACCTAATCGACCTTTTACAGAGAAAAGCTGACTCATTGTATTTGCCTTAAATAATGGGTTGCTAAACATGTGTAGAACGAGCTTATTTTATGGATTCAGGCGTCTGGAGTTACAACACTGGAGCGGTGTTTTGCTACGCTTTTGGTGCTATTATTTTGTAGTACCAGCAATAACATTTAGCCATGCCATGCTGAGCAATGCGAAGTTTCTTTTCGAAGCTCAATCGTGTAAAAACATCTTGATTGCAGCGTTTTGGGTAGAATCTTTAATCAAGTGAAAACATGCTCCTCATGAACGTACAGGATGCCAATGATCTAACGAGGAAAAAGTGGGACCGGAAGCCTAATCTCATAATTCCTCAAATTGCAGAATGTATATCGAATATTTTGGGTATCGGAAGCTTCCAGCACCAGGCAAACAGGGGTAGCATAATTCACATTTAAGAAGCCCCATTTTGTATTGAGATGTATTCGCGTTTCAGGTTACTCCTTCAATGCCTATCTTGGGCAGGAGGAATGCAAAGCAACTTGTATCTATGAGAACCTCAAAAACATTTGAAAATTCCTAATTTTAAACGTGAATTCGGGATAACAGCTTTTAAAAAGAAATGCAGGTCAATCCTATTAGTCATCCTGAGCGAAGTCGAGGGATCCAT
>JBGCEN010000131.1:0-40673 GCA_045106435.1 Rhodothermales bacterium | reverse complement strand
GTGGTCAGTAACCAGTCAATGTCATTAAGTTAAGTGAAATAGAGTCTTGCGCTGAATCAAAGATCGCCGTTTTTAGGCTATTTTCGAGGTCAAGGCGCAAGTGATCAGGTTGTGAAAATCCTTAACTTAACGACATTGAGTAACCAGTAGTCGGTCGGGTTGTACCTTAATTACTGGCAACAATTACTGGCAACTTCACGCTAGGTGATCTTCATTCGTGGATAGCACACAGCTTGAGTTATGGGACAATCCGTTCTTTTCTATGCATGCAGGTTTTACTTGCTTGCCGGGGAAGACTTGCACGTAAACCATTTATCTAATTAGCCATTGGGGAATCATAGTTCATGTATCGTGCGTACTGAATTAGATAGAACCATTGAAGTTTTTCATTAGCTCATTGGCATAAACCATTCCAGCAGAAGTGACAAAGGCTGATATTATAGATCTTGTTGCTAATGGCACAGGACTTACCAAAATCGAAACAGAAGCTGTAATTAATGGCTTCATTAGTGTGATTAAAGAATCGCTCATGGAAGAAGAGCGAATCGAAATTCGTGGTTTTGGTTCTTTCCGTGTACAGGAGCGAGCCCCCCGAACTGCTCGGAATCCTCGGACAAACGAGGAGGTAATGGTTGAGTCGTGCTTTGTCCCCGTGTTCAAGCCATCCCAGCAATTTCGCAACGACGTTATGGATGCTGCGCAGGAGCGACATTTAAAGGGATAGCTGTTTATTATTTGATGAATGGAAAATACAGATAGGATTACGTGCAATTCTTGTGGCGCACGTACGTCGAAGGAAAGTAAAATTTGTGCGTTGTGTGGCTGGCCTGTGGGTCAGACCGACCATGATATGCAATCTGAGCTAGATGCTGAACTGGAAGACGCTCCAGTAGAGGCGTCCGTTGATTCGGCAGATGAGGAAGGTGCTGTAGAGCGACAGGGCGGTCCATTTTGCCACATGTGTGGTTGGGAAAATCCTGAAGGCGCAAAGTTTTGCAGTTCTTGTGGTACCGAATTACAAGCAGCCCCTCCGGTTAAAAAGGCGAAGCTTCCACCCAAAACCAAGAAGAAAATTGCCGCCGAAAAAGCGGTGGAGCCTGATCTGACTATTGAAGCGGCTCCACAGCCCTTTAATAGCCTGCACATAACCATGATGGCCGTCGCAGGCATATTGGTCATTGCAGCGCTGTATATGATTACTTCGTTTAGTCGCAGGGCATTTCCTGCTGATGTGCCCACGGCGGCACAAGCGCAATCTCAGGAAGGTGCTGAAGCAAGTGCCGGCACCACGAGCTCTGAAGCACTATCTGCAGATGTAGCGGGCAGAATTGCTGACCTGGAGCAAGAAGCAGCAAGCCTGACAGGAGCAGCGATGATATTGAAGAAGCGCGAGATTGTCAGTACACTCTCTGGTGTCAGCCGGCCGGATAAAGCTGCCGCTGTTCAGGAGGAAATTGCCGGACTTTCTAACACGAGTGAAGACTGGTTTTTAGCCGGCCATTTCTATTATGACTGGATGGATACGGCGCAAGGAGGAGGTGAGGCTCGCATCGGCGCAGCGCAGAAGGCTACAGAGATGTACGAAAAAGGACTGGCGCTCAATCCCGACGATTTAAATATCCGAACGGCGCTCGCCATGGCATATCTTAATACAAGAGCGCCTATGCAAGGGGTACAGCAAATCCGCCAGGTATTGGATACAGACCCCGATCATCTCCAGGGCAATTTCTACTATGGCGTAATGCTTATGCAGATTAACCGCCTCGATCAGGCAAAAGCCCAATTCGAGCGCGTTAAAGAGTTGGTAGGTCCTGAATCGCCAATGTATCAGCAAGCTGACCGAATGTTGCAGAATTTTTAGTCTACAGTCTACAGTTGTCAGTCTTCAGTGAACAGTTTTAAGAGGTTGATTTTTTGACCTCGCTGAAAACTGTAGACTGAAAACTGTAGACTGAAAACTGTAGACTGAAAACTGTAGACTGAAAACTGCTTACTGACAACTTTTTATCCCCCCTGTTACTCTCGTATCTACCTTTGCGGCTTTAATAGTATTATTGCAGCCCTTAACTCTTAATGAGGTAGATTTCGAAATGAAATTACGATCCTATCTAAATAAGCATGTAAGGCATGTATTCATGGCATTGGTTCTTGTTACCTTTTTGCCTGGATGTATTGTTGTTGTGGAGAAAGATGATCACGAAGATGATGATTACTACAGGCGACGTTGGAGGCTTGATGTGGTGGTCTATAGCAGTGGCATTTATACGCCGAACGATGGAGGTGTTTATACCGTATCGTTCAACAATGAAAGTACTTTTTCCGGCCGCGCTGACTGCGTAGACTTTGAAGGGCGTTACGAAGTTGGTCGTTCCAGTACACTAAGCATTAATACACTGGATTCAGAAAATGGTGCATGCGGCACTGACTCCATTTCATCTATGTATCTGGAGGAATTGGCAAATGCCAGATCTTTCTCTGGAAACGCCGATGAATTGGTCATCCATCTTGAAGGCTCTGATAATCTGATGAGATTTAAACCCGATTGATTGAGCTTTGTCATTTGGTATTTGAATAAAAAGCCTTTGCATTCTAGCCGGATGTGAAGGCTTTTTTACTGTGCATCTGTTTGTCTTCCTTGGTTTAATTGTGAATTTGACGTTCTTGCATATAGTGATCGGGTTGAGATAGTTTTAAATTCCTACTATACATACGAATCAAGAGTTGAATCGGTTTTATACTTTTGTACAAGCAAAATTCGATATTCAACGTCATCCTCAACTTGATTGAGGATCCATGAGAGTTACAATAAGAAGATAGTTTATTGGATTGGTTGACCTGCTTGTAGTGCTGTACAGTTCAGATGATTTCTGATCATACCGTCTTTTCTGAATACTTTCATGGATCCCCAATCAAGTTGAGGATGACGATAGTAAAAGTTGAATCGAAATTTAAACAGTAGTTCAACTCTTGATTCGCGTTATACAATAAGACATTCTTTGCTTCAATTAACGAAGCATTACCATCTTTCAATCAGATCGTAATGAAAGATTTATTTTCTAAAGCTGAGCTAGAAGAGATTAAGCGAGCTGTAAGTGGCGCGGAAGAGCGTACTTCTGGCGAAATTGTGCCATACATCGTTGAGCGCAGCGACCGGTACGATGTAACGTTGTGGCGTGGAGCTTCTCTTTTTGCCATTCTAGTTATTTGCTTGGTTGGCCTAACTTACCAGTTTTATGATGGTTGGGGATTGGCGTGGGTCTATTCAGGTCAGGGCATCGCGTTTCTTGTGTTAGTCGCCGGCTTAATCGGGGCTTTGCTTGGTGCTTATGTAGCGCCGTTGAAACGCTTTCTTGCCGGCCAGGCATTGCTTGCCAGAACGGTGCATCACCGCGCCATGCGTGCTTTTGTTGAAGAAGAGGTTTTTAATACACGAGATCGAACAGGCATTCTGCTGTTCATTTCTATGCTGGAGCACCGTATCGAAGTGCTGGGCGACGAAGGCATTAACCGACGGGTTACGGCAGATGACTGGACCGAAGTGGTTGCGAAAATTCGGTCAGGAATCAAACAGAAAAAAGTGGCGCAAGGTCTGATCGATGCAATTGATATTTGCGGGAAACTGCTGGAACGGCGTGGTGTCGAGATTCAGCCGGACGATTCTGATGAGCTGTCTAATGAAGTTCGCTTTTCTGATGACGACTAGCAGGTCTGTACGAGAGTTCAAGCGTTTGGCACGGGTACATACGATTTTATGGGCTTTGCTTGCGTTGTGCTACTCCTTTCTGGGGCCGGCTTTTCTCTATCAGGCAGGTGCGCAGCCGGCGGTTCCACAGCTTACCGGGCGCGTTGTAGATCAGGCTTCTATCCTTTCGCCAGAAACAGAAAAGCAGGTAGCCGCCATTTTGGCGTCGCATGAGGATTCAACTTCTAACCAAATAGTCGTCCTGACCATTGAGTCTCTGGGCGGTGCCGTACTGGAAGCGTACAGCCTTGAGGTAGCCAGGAGTTGGCAGTTAGGACAGGGAGACAGAAACAATGGGATCCTGTTGTTAATTGCGTATGCTGATCGAAAGATGCGTATTGAAGTTGGGTATGGTCTCGAAGGTGCAATGCCCGATGCTATTGCCAAACGGATTATTGACAATGATCTTAAACCGTTTTTTCGAAATGCAGATTTTGATGGCGGTGTTTTGAATGGTGTGCGTTCTATTGTAGGCGTTTTAGAAGGTACCTATGAGCCAAAATCTTCCAATGATGATCTCGCTGTGCCTTTATTTGTTCGGCTGATTTTTGGTCTGATGTTTTTGGGAATGCCAATTTTTAGCCTTTATGCCACGATGTTTCAGGCAGGAGGAAGGAAGTGGTTTATGCTGCTGTTCTTTATGCCTTTCTTGCTTGCTGGAGGCTCGGTAGCGTTTCCTCCGTATGGCGGCATCATCATCGCCGGCGTTATTTTTATCGCATTTATCTGGTTTCAGTGGCACATCAGCCGATCGCCCAATTGGCAGCACTATCGAGATGCCATGGCGAAAGCAAAGAAGACTGGCAAGGCGGTCCCAGTTGTCATCGGGGGACACACGTTTAACGTTGGTGGGGTGTCCAGAAGCAGTGGTGGATCTTCCTTTGGGGGAAGCAGCTTTAGTGGTGGTGGAGGTTCTTTTGGGGGAGGCGGAGCCTCGGGAGGATGGTGATTTTTTTAAAGTTAAAATTTAAAAATCAAAAGGTAAAAAATTTGATTTAAGGGCGTGGTTCATTGAGGGGCATCAGGTGGATTCTACTTCCAGTACAACTTCATCGGCATCTCTTAGAAAGAGCCGGCCTTCTACTTCCTGGTAGGGATAGCTGATTTCGTCAAGACGCGAGCGGAGGGAGTGCCAGCTTCTTTCAGGTAAGTGAAAACCAACATGGTTTACTGCACCGTGTCCAGGCACGGAGACGTGCTGTAGTTCGCGATATTCGATCAATTCAATTGCATCCGACCCGCTTGCATCAATTAACATGGCGCGTTGATGTCCCTTTCTAAGCGGATCTTCTTCTTCCACCCGCAATGAAAGGCCAAGCACATTGGTGTAAAAGTCAATGGCTTTACTCAGGTCCTGAGTCATAAGCGCGGCGTGCGTTAATCTGATCGTGCACTCTATCGCCGCTTTTTCTTTAGATGATGCAGAAGGATGATCTAACATGTCTTTGTTTTGCATGTTTTATTTTGATAGGCTAATGCCTAATCGCTTCAGTTTTTTATACAGCCCTTGTCTTGTCAAGCCCAGTGCGTTTGCGGTAGATGATACCTGGCCCTGGTTTTTCTCAAGTACGCGCTCAATTAAGGTCCTCTCTGTATCTGTAAGTATTTCATCCAGCGGATATTCAGGAGATACTTGCTGATCAATGAACACCGGCGCCGGCTTTTTCTTCTTGCGGATGGCTTTCGACAGGCTTTGGAAGTCTATCGTCGGGAGCGGTTCAAATCTGATATGCACGAGAATGCGCTCTATCTCATTCTTGAGCTGTCGAATATTACCCGGCCAATCGTACTGCAAGAAAGCATCCAGGGCATTTTCTGTAATCGCTACATGAGAAACGCCAGGGGGCCTCAATACACGTGAGAAGTGTAGCGCAAGTACAGGAATATCCTGTCTGTGTGCCCGTAAGGGAGGAATAACCAGGGTGCAAATTTTAAGCCGGTGATACAAATCTGGATCAAATTGTCCGATACTGACCAGCTCAGTCAGGCGTGCCGACGATGCGCTCATAATTCGTGTTGTCGGGAGATGGTCAACTGTGCTTGCGTGGTTGCTCTCATCAGCCCGCTTGAAATATGCAAGTAAGGCCAGTTGCTGGTCTCTGGAAAGATGCTCGATATGGTTCAGGAAAAGCGTTCTGGGTGAATCTTCAGCTGCGCCATTCGTGGCTTCAAATACTGCGGTTGCATCCCATTGGTCTGGAATCGCAGCACAGTCGATGACTTCAAAATTACCGCGTTCACGTGGCTGGCACTCATGGATAAGCCGGCTAATCGTTTCTTTGCCGGAGCCTCGTTCTCCCAAAATGAGGATGGGTGCAGTACCCTCCGATGCCAGTTGGCAGTCATTTAGTAGAGAGAGCATTTGCTCACTTACATAGACCTTGCTTTCCTTCTCTGTATTGTGTGCCTCAATTTTGACTGGAGATGGAAGGCTGTCAGGTCGAACAAGGCATTCAAACTTTACAGGTGTTTGGTTTGAGAAAGCTTCCTCAATGCATGTCAGCCAGTGATGAGCCACCTGGTCTTCCAGTGCTGCTAGAAGCGCGCCGGCTTTTTTAAGCTTGATGTCCGCCTCTTTGTACTCGCCAAGACCGTAAAGTGCAATGGCTTGCCCGATGTAGGTCCAGTGCAGATAATCACTTCGCCTAAGTGTTTTAAACGCTTCCTGAGAAAGGCCAAACAAGTGTAGCGCGCGGGGCAGATCCTGTGTTTGGGGGACAGGGAAAACCAGCGCCAATCCAATTGATAACGTGGCAACAGCCGATTCAAGGTGTTTTACAGGGGCAGCTGCATGTGTGTCTGATTCTGTCGTGAAGAGCGTTAATACCTGATCCGGTGAGGTCCCACCAAACAGCCTTGCCTGGGCGAGTAAGCACCTCAATAATAACTCTTCATTCGAAGAAGATTGCATATCCTTTTGCATAGGAAGTAACGGGCTGATCATGCGATCAACATCCGTTAGTCTGCCTTCGTTTAACAGGCATCGTGCTATGGCAATGGTATGCGTATACATGGTGCAGAGGATTTACAAAAACCCAAGTTCAAATTTGGCTTCTTCAGACATCATTTCCATGGTGTAAGGCGGGTCGAACGTGAGTTCAACGCGGGCATCTGTGATGCCTTCAACATTACGAATAGATTCTTCCACTTCTCGCGGAAGCGTATCTGCTACAGGGCAACCCGGAGCAGTAAGGGTCATCATCACATGCACTGTCTGATCGGGGTAAATATTGATGTCGTAAATCAGACCGAGATCGTAGATGTTTACCGGGATTTCCGGGCCAAAGACCTCTTTCATCGCATCAATGATGCGTTTCTCTAATTCGTTTTCAACAGGCGTTTCCATGGTGGACCTAAAATCGTTGGTTGAATACTCTTTGAGACATCGTGTAAATACAGGTCGTGTTTACTTTTTTACTACGTGTCAACATAGCCTGGCGTGGGGGAGCTATGAAGGACTTTTGTGTCCAGATGCTATATTTTGGAAGGCCAATGCATAAAGCTTCATCTGTTTGATCATCGCATTTAAACCGTTCTTTCTGGTAGGAGATAAATGCTCTTTCATTTCCAGTTTCTCCAGAAAGCCCAGGTCTGCATTCACAATTTCAGCCGGCGGTTGTCCTGATAACACACGAACAAGCAGTGCGATCAGGCCTTTGGTAATCGCTGCATCGCTATTGGCCGAAAAGAATACCCGCTGGTCTTCCTCCCATGCCTTGAGCCATACTTGGGACTGGCACCCTTTGATTTTGAATTCATCGGTCTGGAATTCCGGATCAATGAGCGGTAGCGACCTTCCGAGGTCAATTAAATGTTCATACCGACCCATCCAGTCGTCGAAGAAATTAAATTCTTCAATGATCTCCAGCTCTTCTGCAGCGATTGTATTCATTCCTCAATAATATTTTAGCTAGCCTGCAGCATTTCAGCTTAACATTTGTTTCGCTTTCTTGAGGCCTTCAACCAGTCGGTCTATGTCGTCCTGGTTGTTGTAGAATGCCAGGGAAGCTCGCACGGTGCCTGGTATCTCAAGGTGATCCATCAAAGGTTGGGTACAATGATGACCAGTGCGCACGGCAATACCCAATTGATCCAGGATCGCCCCGATATCATATGGGTGGATATCTCCAATTAAAAACGACAAAACGCCGGCTTTATGTTCAGCGGTCCCGATGATGCGCAGCCCTTCAATAGACAGCAGCCTGTCTGTTGCATACGTCAGCAATTCATCCTCATGTGCTTGCATGGCCTGAAAGCCGATCGACATCATATAGTCTATGGCCGAGCCGAGTGCAATGCCGCCTGCAATGTTTGGGGTGCCGGCTTCAAATTTATACGGCAGATGGTTGTAGGTCGTCTTTTCGAACGAAACGTCGTCAATCATGTCGCCGCCGCCCTGGTAGGGGGGCATCGCATTGAGGAGCGCTTCTTTGCCATACAAAATGCCAACGCCGGTAGGGCCAAACATTTTATGGCTGGAGAGCGCGTAGAAGTCTACATCAAGTGCCTGTACATCAATGGGCATGTGCGGGGCTGCCTGTGCGCCATCAACAACGATGATGCTGCCGTTCTCATGCGCATCTTTCGCCATGCGTTGAATCGGATTGATGGTGCCTAGCGAATTGGATACATGGCAAATAGCCACGATGCGCGTTCGGTCATTCAGCAGGGCAAGGAATTCATCATAGATGATCTCTCCACGCTCGTTAATGGGAATGACTTTGAGTTTTGCGCCCGTTTCTTCGCAAATCATCTGCCAGGGGACAATATTCGAATGATGCTCCATCGTTGAGATAAGCACCTCGTCCCCGGCCGAAAGATGTTTTCTGCCATAAGAAGACGCTACAAGATTGATCGCTTCTGTTGTGCCTCGCGTATAAATGACTTCATGTGTGTGCGCAGCATTAATAAATTGCCGCACTTTTGCACGTGCCAACTCGTAGGCATCCGTTGCCTGCTGGCTCAAGAAATGAACGCCCCGATGAATGTTGCTGTTTTCATTGGCGTAGTACGCCTGAACGCGATCGATAACAAAAGCAGGCTTTTGCGACGTTGCGCCATTGTCTAGATACACCAATGGCCGGCCGTGAACTTCCTGATTAAGTGCAGGAAAATCTGCACGGATCTTTGCTATATCGAATGATCGATGTTCAATAGCCTGAATCGGGGTATGTATCGTTGCGCTAGACATTATTGCACTAGACATTATTGCGCTAGACCTTGTTGAAAGCTATAGCTTGTTTTCAATCTTGTTGTCTATAAAGAGCTTTAGCGGTTCTATTTTGATGTTTTCAATCACATCACGGGCAAAGGCCATCAGCAATAAGGCCCGGGCTTGCTCTTTCTTGATGCCACGTGCGCGAAGGTAGAACATGGCATCTTCATCCAGTTGCCCCGTTGTTGCGCCATGGCTGCATTTCACGTCGTCCGCGTAGATCTCCAGCTCAGGCTTGGAATACATCTTTGCATTCTTTGTGAGCGTGATGCTTTTGTTCGACTGATACGCGTTGATTTTCTGCGCATCGGGGCGGACAAACACCTTGCCATTGAATACGCCGACAGACTGGTCATCCAGAATGTTTTTGTACAGTTCGTTGCTAAAGCAATTTGGTTTTTTATGATCAACCAATGTGTGGTTGTCAACATGCATGTTTTCTTTGCCCAATACGAGGCCAAACAAATGGCTTTCACAATCTTCAGCATCTGGCACAATGGTCAGATTATTTCTGATCATGCGGCCGCTGATACTTGTGGTGTGGGTGCTAAAGAAACTATGAGTAGATTGATGCGCATGGATCGTCGAAACGACTGTGCTTTCAGCGTTGAACTCCTGAATCTGGTAATGATGTACGTTGGCCCGTTCAGACACAGCCCATTCAGTTACCGTATTTACAAAGGTGTTTGTATTTGAAAGACAGGCAAAGCTCTCGATCACGTTTACTTCGCTGCCGGCTTCGGCTACAAACAACATCCTCGGCTGCACAATTTCATTTTCACCGGTATCAAAAAGGTGAATGATGTGAATGGGCTTTTCAACGAGGGCGCGTTCACCTACGTGAACAAAAAGACCCTCTTTCGCAAACGCAGTGTTTAGCGCGATAAACGAATCAGCAGCAGAATCGGCATACTTTGCAAAGTATTTATTCAATTCAGCGGCATTTTCAGAAGAAGCTGCGTGTAATTCCTTGACAAGTACTTTTGCCGGTAAACCTTCAAGTTGGCTAAGTGCCGGCTGTATGTGGCCATTGAGAAAAACGACACGGTATACATCCAGATCTGGAATCAACAGAGATGCAATTTGTGCTTCTGTTGCTGATTGGGCAGCCGGCTTTACCTGGATCTGTGCTTCTTTATGCAGCGCTTTTTCAACAGGTGTGTATTTCCAGGCTTCAGACTTCCGGTGGGGGAGTCCAAGGGCTTCAAAATCTGCAATGGCCTTTTTTCTGATGCCGGACAACGAGACATTGCTACCGTTCAGGGCATGTCCATCGTGCAAATCAAACATGGCTCGAAGTCGATCTTCCATGCGAAGGGTTTGATCTATGGTTGCGCTCATTGGTATCGTTCAAAGTTTAGGGTTAAAGGTTCAAAATTGGTTAGGCAGGTACTTCTTCCTTAATCCAATCATACCCCTTCTCTTCGAGTTCGATAGCAAGCTCTTTGCCACCGGATTTCACAATGCGGCCATCTACCAATACGTGTACAAAATCAGGTACGATGTATTCAAGCAAGCGCTGGTAGTGTGTGATCACAACAAATGCGCGATCTTTTGATCTCAGTTGGTTTACACCATCAGATACGATACGTAGCGCATCAATATCTAACCCAGAGTCCGTTTCGTCCATGATCGCCAGCTTGGGTTCAAGGATGGCCATCTGGAAAATTTCATTTCTCTTCTTTTCTCCACCAGAAAATCCTTCGTTGACAGACCGTCTTTTGAGGTCCGGGTCAAGATGAACCATCTCTGCTTTCTCTTTGAGCAGCTTGAGAAATTCCATGGCGGTAATATTGTCTTCTCCCCGATGTGCCCGCTGGGCATTGATCGCCTGCTTGAGGAAGTTGGACATGCTAACGCCGGGCAATTCAACCGGGTATTGAAAGGCGAGAAAAACGCCTTCCAGTGCACGTTCATCTGATTCAAGCTCAAGGAGGTCTTCGTCGAGGTATGAGACAGATCCTTCTGTTACTTCATAGCCATCTCTGCCGGCCAGAACAGAAGCAAGGGTGCTTTTGCCTGATCCATTGGGGCCCATGATGGCGTGAACTTCGCCGGCTTTCACAGAAAGATTGAGTCCTTTAAGGATCTCTTTGTTTTCGTCTTCTATTGAAACACGGAGATTTTTGATCTCTAGCATGTCGGTGTCTTGGAGTTAGCGTTATCTAAGTTTGACTGTCTTCGTTTGCCGGTTCATTTTACTGAACTGGCAAGCGCCGGGGGATTTAGCCGACGCTACCTTCTAATTCGATGGCGAGTAATTTCTGGGCTTCAACCGCAAATTCCATCGGCAATTTGGCCAGGATGTCTTTACAGAATCCGTTTACTATCAGTTTGATGGCTTCTTCCTCGCCGATGCCTCGCTGGCTGCAGTAGAAGAGTTGGTCTTCTCCTACTTTCGATGTTGTGGCTTCGTGCTCTACCTTGGCCGATTGGTTTTCAATTTCCAGGTAGGGGAACGTATGCGCGCCGCATTTGTCGCCAAGTAACATAGAGTCGCACTGCGAGAAATTGCGTGCACCCTCTGCTTTAGGATTCACCTTAACCAGACCGCGGTAGCTGTTCTGGCTTTTGCCGGCGGAGATCCCTTTCGAGATAATTGTACTCGTGGTATTTTTGCCGAGGTGGATCATCTTTGTGCCGGTATCTGCTTGCTGCTTGCCTTTGGTAAAGGCTACAGAGTAGAACTCACCGACTGAGTGATCACCTTTCAGAATTACACTGGGGTATTTCCAGGTAATTGAGCTTCCTGTTTCGAGTTGGGTCCAGGAGATTTTTGCGTGGTCGCCTTTGCAAATACCGCGTTTGGTTACAAAGTTGTAAATACCGCCCACACCCTCTTCGTTGCCAGGGTACCAGTTCTGAATGGTGGAGTACTTAACTTCAGCGCCTTTCTCTGCGATGATCTCAACGATTGCAGCATGCAACTGGTTTTCATCGCGCATGGGAGCCGTGCAGCCTTCGAGATAGCTTACAAAGCTATCTTCCTCAGCAACAATCAGCGTACGCTCAAATTGTCCGGTGCCGGCTTCGTTGATACGGAAATACGTAGACAACTCCATGGGGCAACGCACCCCTTTGGGGATGTAGCAGAAAGAGCCGTCTGAAAAGACTGCTGAATTCAATGCTGCATAAAAGTTGTCCGTATACGGTACCACTGATCCCATATACTTTTTGATGAGCTCTGGATGGTTTTCTACGGCTTCGCCAAACGAGCAGAAAATGATACCCAGTTCTCCTAGCTGCTTCTTAAAGGTGGTCGCAACAGAGACGCTATCTACAACGACGTCAACTGCTACACCTGTAAGGCGTTTTTGCTCTTCCAGGGAAATGCCGAGCTTCGCAAAGGTCTCGAGCAATTCAGGCTCTACTTCGTCGAGGCTATTGTATTTCGGCTTGCTGTTTGGGGCCGAATAATAGCTCATGTTCTGGAAGTCAATTTCCGGATACTTGAGGTGCGCCCATTGAGGATATTTGTCTTTATCCAAAAGTGTCTCCCAGTGGCGAAAGGCACGCAAACGCGCGTCAAGCATCCACTCAGGCTCTTCTTTTTTTGAAGAAATGAGACGTACAACATCTTCACTTAGGCCTTTCGGGGCAGTATCTGCTTCAATATCTGTTACAAACCCGTACTTGTATTCGCTGTCGGCTACTTCGTGCAGGAATTCGGTGTCACTCTGGCTCATAGCTTTTTTTTAGGCGGTCCAGTAGGAAAAACAATGGGGGGATAATGGCCCCGTAAAACGCTGGATAATGCTTGTAAACGGTTGTTTACAAATTGGCGGTGTAAACTTTGGTCAACAACCCTCGCAAAATCGTTTCGTTCCCTTATTTAGATTTAGTCTATAAAAAAATAGATGGGTTTTCTTGCGGTCGATATCTGGCACGTTTCAAGCGTTGGGGTGGTGGGTAAGGAGGAACCGCTCTGGCGAGATGATGTAAATGAAACGGTAGGTACACCAATACACGATTCAGCACGTTATATAAATGGAATTGCAAATTACCGAACGCGCACTTAACAAGATCATGGAGTCTGCCCAAAGCGAGCAGGTTGATCTTGAGAATACCATGTTACGTATTGCTGTAGTGCCCGGTGGATGCTCCGGACTCACGTATGATCTTGGGTGGGATACGACATCGATGGATCAGGATGATGTGCAGGAGATCGGTGACGTAAAGGTGGTGCTTGATAAACGTAGCTATGTGTATCTAACAGGATCTGAGTTAGACTTCTCCGACGGCCTCGATGGACGCGGATTTCACTTCATGAACCCACAGGCGGTAAGGAATTGTGCTTGTGGTGAATCGTTTGGGTTGTAGTTTTTATTTTGGGTCTGTGGGTCTGTGGGTCTGTGGGTCTGTGGGTCTGTGGGTCTGTGGGTCTGTGGGTCTGTGGGGCTTGGCGACGGGCTGATGATGAATTCATATACCGAGCTAGCCGGCCTCTTACTCTCCGTTGCGGCGCCAGTTGATTTGATCTCCTTCCAGAATGCCGTGTGTGTCGGCAAAGCCGGCGATCACTTCCAATACATAAGCTGCCGGGTATTCTGAAGGCACGCTGTTGGGGGAGAGTGGAGTGGTGTACTTGGCGATATGCACAATTTCCATCTGCCCATTGATGAAGATGATATCGAGCGATATCGTCGTGTTGGACATCCAGAAGCTTTGGATGTCTTCTGTAGGCATCAAGAACAGCATGCCGGATAAGTCAGGCATACCATCACGCTGCATCAGACCGCGGGTGATGGAAGAGTCATTGTCGGCAATTTCTATATCAAGCGTCAGATAATTTTCGCCGCCGCGCAACAGGTCGAGCTCGCCGTCATGGCGGAAAGCGACGCTGGTCTTTTCTGCTGCAGGTGTTGGCGCTGACGTCGTGGATTGAGGTTCACAACCAAGCAGGGACAATGCGACAAAAGTAATCAGCAAAAAGGATTTCATATGCGGTTGTAATGTGTATGCTATTTTGATGGAATCGAGCTGATAAAGCGATCAATTTTGCTTCAAACGCCAACTGATCCGCATAGATTCATCGATGCCATAGCGATCTGTGAACCCAGCATTTACCTCAAGAACATACAACGCGGTGTCTGCTGAGGAAATGGTTTGCTCTGTAAAAGGACGCGCTCTTTTGGAAATACTGACGATCTGAGAATCTGCATCCACAAAAATAAGATCTAGCGGGAGTGGTGTGTTTCTCATCCAGAAGGTCTGAATTTTTTCCTCATCATCCAGAAAAAGCATACCGCCGCGCGCCGGCAATGAATTCCGTTGCATCAGTCCTCGGGCACGTGCTGAGTCCCCTGCGGCGATTTCAATCACAAGCGTAGTCAAAACGGAGCCGTCAGTCCTAATCACCTCAAGTACTCCATCAGGCCTGAATTCAATGTTAGGCTCGTCAATTACATCACTCCCGTTATCCGAAGTACACCCGGCAAGGGCCAGTAAAAGGAAAATGAACAGGTAGGTGGGAAATCTTGAAAACCATTTAATATTGAATGATGGAGATTGCATTATTGTATACTCTAAATATGCTAAACAAATAAGGTATTGAACGCTCAACAGAAAGGGGGAAGGAGGAAAGATAAATCTTTCATCTGTATCTGCATTTCAAAGCCCAACGAGCCCCCATACCCCAATAACCCAGAACACTACACCCGAAACGAGTCACCGATAAGCGTCAGCGCATCTGTGACGCCCTTTAAACCAGTATCCGGGTAAATACATTTCGGCTATGGATTTTTCCATATTGCGACAGTCGGACGCGATTGTTGCGAATCGGTTCTATATAACCTTCAGATTCAAGCCAAGCGAGTTCTTCAATGCGCTCTGTAAGCAGGTCGAGCCCGTATTCTGATTCCAGTCTCAAAAGATCGAGCCCTTCAGCGTGCTGGATGCGTAAGAATATGTATTCGTTTGCAAGCGTATCGAGATCGAGCATCGAGCGGGCATCTACCGGCAATTCCTGTTGATTGAGTAACGCCTGATAATACGCAATATTGTCAACATTGGACCAGCGGCTGGCCTGTGATCCATTAACCCACCAGAAGGAATGTGCTTCCGGGCCTATACCCAAAACATTGCCATGGAAAAGCTGAAGCTCTCTTAGTTTACTTCTGTGCTCGTTTTTTGCAAAGCCAGACAAGACATAGTGCTCGAAGCCGGCGTTGAGCAGGTAGTGGGAGGCAAACGAAAACTTCGTGACCTGGTCCTCTGATTCTGCAGGAAATGAAAAACAGGAGGCCAGTTGATCTGTTGGGGTGTCCTGATTAAAAATAGACATCCCTTTGATCGAGACATGTTGAATATCCAGGCCAATTGCCTTTTCCATGTTTGCAGCCCAGTATTCCGGCGGCTGGTTCTCAATGCCGATGTTTAATTCAATGGAAATTTTGCGGATGCCCACACGTTTACATTGCTCAATGGTCGCGAGAATATCTTCAGGTGAATGCGTTAAGCCCAGTGTGTCCAGATCAGATTCGAAAAAGGAGCCGGCTCGAATATTGACCATGTTAATGCCAAGTGCTACAAGCCCTTGTAAGGCGTTAAGGTCAAGGGTGGAAGGCGTAATATCAATAGAGAACTCCTGCACATTGAGGGCGTCGAAACTACTGAAAAGCGTTCCTGCAATTGCTCTAATGCCTTCTTCGCGGACAATCTCCGGGTGACCTCCGATATGGATGGCCTCAATCGTTTCATTGAGCCCGTGGGTGGGTGCATAGAAACTGAGTTCTTTGCACAACGCATTCGAAAGCGCAATACCGGGTCGACTTTTGGAACTTGTGTCGGCTACAGGAGATCTAGAACCGTCAATATTGATGTAAATGCCTGCCATTCGTTAAGAACAGATGCTCAATTTAAATGCGTTACAAAAACAGTTTGCAGGATTTGGCCGATACCAGGTACAGGAGCAAAATCGTAGATCTCTCATACTAGAAAATGCGCTTGAGGTTTTTAGGAGATACGATCCTCTTCAATATCAGGCAACCCCGCCAGGAAATACGGATGCAAAGAGCCGGCCGAATAAACTCATGGCAGTGCCTTTAGAGGTGCCTACGTCCATTTATGACCCCACATCCAGGCCAACGCCGCTGACGGTGGTTGCTACAGACGGATCGCAAATATATCCGGATAGAAATGTAGAACCGCTCTGTTATCTGTTAAATGTTGGACGCATTGCGTTTCAATATGGTACAACCGAGCGACCACTCATGGATGCGATGCCCCATCTGTACTTTAAAGGACAGGAGCTTGCTTCGGTGTCTGGCCTTGAAATTGATGTTGTGGGCCAGGAAATTGTATCTGCTATGCGAGATGAGCTGGAGTTAGGCGCTCTTGTTGACCTGGCCATTGATGCACGCCAAAACGGCCGGCCAATTCTGGCGCTGGCAGATGGCACGCTCATTCGATGGATGATCAAACGTCTCAGGAAACCTGAACTCGAACAAAAGTTATTGCAGCGGTATTTTGACGCGCTGGATAAATTCAAATCCAATGAAATTCCTTTGTGTTCATATATAAGTATGCCGGGGAATGCAGAGTTTATAAATTACCTGTCGAGATATATGGTGACAGGGGAGGAGCCGGCTGAGAAATTGCTGTTTGAGGGTATTTCTGATCGTATGTTTTTTAAAGAGGTCCTGAAACCCGGACAGCGCTCAGCCACCTTTAAATCTGAGTCTCTTGTATTAAAAGAATACCCGGCTGATCAGGAAATCTGCTACTTTTATATTCATATTGAAGATGCCGGCAGAGGATCTGAAATCGCTCGTGTTGAATTTCCTGGATGGATGGTTACATCTCCGGATGTATTGAATCTGGTTCATTCGACCGTGTTGAGTGAATGCCAAAAAGGGAAAGGCTACCCCATGATTTTATCAGAAGCGCACGAACATGCAATCATTCGGTCCCAGGAGCGGTTTATGTTCTACGAAATGATCGAGCGGGAAATGTTGATGCAAGGCGCAACGCTTGAGATCTCGTCGAAAAAAACATCCAAGGACAGTCCGGTTTTATAGAGTTATTAGTTTTTAGTGGGTAGTTTTTAGTTTACCGGTAAGTTGTGCGGGTGGCTGATTACTAAAAACTAAAAACCAACCACTAACCACTTAGTAAGCAATGAACACTGCAATAGGAGAGGTGCTGGAATCCAATACGAGCATGCTAAAGGCGCAGGTGCCCCGTGATGCGGTTGCGCCGGCGTTTGGGTCGTGGGTGAAAGTGACGCAGGCTGATGGATTGGTTATTTATGGCGTCGTTGGGATGGTGGAGCAAGGCAGTATCATGCCCAGCCGGAAAGCAACAGCGCTGGGTAAAACTACCGAAGAGTTGGTGCGGGAAATGCCGCAAGTGATGGAACTGCTGCGGACATCTTTTACGGCCATCATCATGGCGTTCAAAGATGGCAATGGCACATTGAGACAAACGCTACCCCCAAATCCTGCTGCCATTCACGGATTTGTTGAAGCTTGTGACCTGGAAGATATTCAGTTGCTTGGCGCGCCGTTTGATTTTTTGCGGACGCTTGTTCAGAGCTCTGATACCTCCGTACCCATAGATGATCTGATGGTAGCCATGCTTCGCCAGATTTGCGAGGCAAGAGAAGAAGATGCCTACAGTATTCTGGTGGAGGCCGGACGCGTATTGAGCCGGCTCTTTCGTGATGATCACGAGCGCTTGCAAGCTATCCTGCGTCGCGTGCAATAATCAAGTTGCTCTCGAGAAGCTAGATTGATGGCTGTTATCTTTGGAGGAAGATGATGCCAACCCTGAACGGCAAGACAAATTCAACCTTGGTTTGGCCAATTACTACGGCAGGGTTGATTTCGTAGAAGAATGCTGAATCCGTGAGGAGTTGTACGCGGCCTATACCAAAATGAATAGAAGGACCGCTCTCATTGCTGCTTGCCTGTGTTAACGGGACAAATGCACCGATGCCGGCAAGTAAGTATACTTCCGCACCACCCTGGGGCAGACTGATAATTCCAGAGAGCTGCGGGTCAAAAATGAAGGACGCATCATCCCGCCCTTGTAATACAAAACCCGTAAAACCCATACCAATAGCCAGCGAAAAGTCTTGATTGACTCGCGAAGACACCCGGCCCCTGAAGCCAAGGCCAAACCCGTTATTTACGCTTAATACGGTGTTTAGACCAATGCCAAACTGTGTGTTCTCTAATCCTCGAACACCTTGTGCTGAAGTTGTTCTGGGGGACAACATCCACATGCTTGCAGCTACCAAGAACAAAATGGGGAGCGAACGAACACCTCTTTTGCAAACACTTGTCATAAAGATTCGATGTAGGGGCTATTAATAGAGCTATAATTTTAACGTAGATAAAACCTGTTATCGTCTCTCGATAGACAAGAAGTAGTTCGGATGGATTACTTCATACTTGATGAACATCAACAACCAACGATAGCATCAAAGCCTGAAATCTACGGAGATCTTGCGTGGGCTGCAAGTGGCCTATCTCATTGAATATAAATTGTTTAAGCCAAATAAATCCCTTTTTTACTCATTGGTTTCAATTAATTCAATTTTGCCTTTCTTTTTGTGTGGATAACAGGAGACATATTTCATCACGTTCTGCGCATGCTGCTTGTTACATCATCAGCAAGAATAATTCTCTGCAAGCGAATGTAAGCATGTTATAACTGTCCTTGTTTTTTAGGATGTATAGGGAAATGTTGTTTGTGGTTTGATGCTATGGCCCATACAATAATGTAACTCACTTGTCGGATGTACGTAGTTGACACGTAGTATGCATGAGCATAAGGCAGGGGTTGAGCCCGATTTGCCGTTTAAAAGTGAAGGGCAAGTCTTTAAGTACTTACTATTAATTGTTCTACCCCTTATTTTCTTGTACCTGAATTCAACAAAAGGCGCGTAATGGAAGAAATTTTTGTACCACTGATTGTGTTTGGTTTTGTCGCTTTGATTGTAAAGATGAGCCTTGATTACAATAAGTGGAAGCAGGTACACAAAGGTGGAGGCACGCTTGACGAAGGCAGTGCTGATAAAAGTATGGGGGTTAGTGAGCTTCAAAATTTGATAGAAGAGGCCGTGCACAACGCCAATTCTCCTTTGCTGGAGAGAATTTCAAGCCTGGAGGATCAGTTAGCCGATAAACGTGTCCTTGTCAATGCTAAAGAGGAACGCAAGCAACTAAGCGAGCCGGCTCCCGATAAAGAGATTTGAGTACCATTGAGTTAGCCTTTTTGCCAGTTATCCTTTTTTAATCTTTGCAGTAAAACAAAGCAGTTATGCCACAGGAAATATTTGTCATCATCATTGTAGCAATTGCTGCTGGTACTTTTTCGGGTGTTGTGTCTCAGATCATCGGCTACATGAAATCTCGGACGCAAGATTCACCGGCCTCTGATGCAAGCATGACAACGAGTGAGCTGGAATCAATGATACAGAAATGGATTGGAGAAGCTACGCTTCCGCTGACATCTCGCCTCGACAGAATTGAAGAACATTTAGATCCTGCAAAGCTGAATGAAAGTCTGGGCAGGAAGTCCATTTTGGATGATATGGATGGTTTTGAAGAAGAAAAAGAACTCGTCTCCCGAAGTCGTACTAAAGCAGACTAGCCTGGCTCTGGTTTTGTAATTGTTGTCTCCACACCTCAAACGACAACCACCAGTCTACATAAAGGGCCAACTGTTTCTCGCCGGCATAGTATCCTTCCACATTGCGTCTGATTATCCGGTAATCATAAGGCGCGTAGGTTTTTGTCGCAGCTGATGAAAGCGTATCGAGCGCAAAGGGGCGCATGGCTTCCAGGAAAAGATGCTGTAAACTATCTGGTTGGACCGGCTTAATCTTGGCCTTGATTTTTGTCCAGATATATGCCCCCGTTGATGATAAGCGAAAGGGGTATTGATAGGCGCCTTTTACCAATTGGAAATCTGTTAGCGTTGTCAGGCGGGATTTGATCATTTGCTTAAACTGCCGGCCTTCCTTTCTGCTGTTGACAGGGGTGTTAAACACAGCGTCTAGCACACTTGGTTGTGCAAAAGGCATATAGTTCAAGATAAGCCCATCGAGTCGGTTTTGCTCAAATCCAAAGAAATTCGGAAGTCTTGAACGCGTGCTGAGTAGATCCAGCGCATTTTCTAACCCAAATGCAGAATGGGGAGGGAGCTCTTGCCATGCCTGCTCAAATTGACGCGCTACGCCGGCCTCCATTCTTTTCTGCGTGTCTGGATTAAATAAACCAGCTCTGGGTGTGGCAATAAATGGTAAGATCGCTTCAAAGTTTTGCTGTTGTAGAACGCTTTTGCCTTGCCTGAGCAAGCGATTCATAAATTGCCGGCGCGCGGCTTCTCCAAAACCACCGTCAATGACTGCCCGGTTGTTTTTTCTTAGTACATTGTAATATCTAAGCCCCAGAACAGCAGAGGCGTTTGTCATGGCCTGTGTTTGTGCAACCTGATGCTGAAGCAGTTGAAGACATTCATCTGGCCCTGGCACATCTTCATACAGCAATACGTGTGGTAAGTCGACAGATTTTGCAATGTCAATTGCAATGCGAACGTCTGCCTTTTCTATGGAGCCAAATGTGTGGAGGCTGGTCGTGGAAGGTTGGTTTACCAGTGCGAGGAGTGTTCTGGAATCAAGGCCCCCGGATAAGCCAAGGCTTACTGTTAAAGGTTGTGGCAAGACCGGGTTGGTGAAAGCTTCCAGTACTTGCTTGAGGCCTGGCTTTTGAAGTTGGTCTGTGTCCGGGCTCCAGGGCGTATGCTGTGCCGTACTATGTCCGCGTTCAAATTGAAGATGCCCCTTTGATCCCAGCCGGCCTGTATTTTTTATAAGGGGCGCAAAATCAAGTTGATTGAATGCCAACCAATGGCTGCCGAAGTTGGAAAAATCTATTTCATGGGTGCCAGCTAACTGTGTAACCCAATCCAGCCGGGTTGATACAATGATTCCCTCGCCTATGGTTGCATAATACAGCGTGCGGGTGCCCAGGGTGTCGGTGAATGCCTCCATTTTGCCATGTTGCCACTTGATGAGGGCAAAGTGTCCGTCTTTAGGCAGGGGAGGTACGTCTTGTGTGAGAATGTGCTGCCAGTCGGATTGACTGAGCGTGGTGCAGGAATGGGATGCTAGTTGTAGTTGCAGGCCGAGGCCGACAACAATCCAGCCGTTTTTAGCTTCTTGATCTTGATGGTAGTGGCAGGTTTCGGGAATACCGCCGGCAGCAATGAAATGACTTTCGCTGCGAGATTCAAATAACGACGAAGGGGTTTGGCTAACCAAACCCCTTGCCGTTTCACTAACGTTCGCCGGCGTATTAATCGCCGCCAGAATCCAACTCATGGAAGGACCTTTACGAAAGGATTGTTACGATTTTGCAGCGATGCTCGCTTGAGCAGCTGCCAACCGTGCGATTGGTACACGGAAAGGAGAGCAAGAAACGTAGTTCAAGCCCACTTCATAGCAGAAATGTACAGAAGCAGGGTCACCGCCGTGCTCTCCGCAAATACCTACTTTGAGTTTTCCGTTTGCTTCACGGCCGCCTTCAGTAGCCATCTGTACAAGTTTACCAACGCCTGTGACGTCGATAGACTGGAACGGATCGTCTACGAGGATTTTGGTTTCAACGTATCCTGGCAAGAAGCGTCCTGCGTCATCACGGCTGTAACCGAAGGTCATCTGCGTCAAGTCGTTTGTACCAAACGAGAAGAACTCAGCTTCCTTGGCAATATCAGCAGCCGTCAGCGCTGCACGAGGAATCTCGATCATCGTGCCGATCAGGTAGTCAATTGAGCGACCTTTTTCTGCAAATACTTTGGCAGCAGTTTCAAGAATAACAGCTTTCTGATTTGCAAATTCTTCAATCGTACCAATGAGCGGTACCATGATTTCAGGATGTACGTCGATGCCTCTTTCGCTCACTTCAACAGCAGCTTCAAGGATGGCGCGGGCCTGCATTTCTGTGATTTCCGGATAGGTGATTCCCAAGCGGCAACCACGGTGTCCGAGCATTGGATTGAATTCGTGTAATGCTTCAACCTGTGCTTTTACATCATCCAGAGAAATACCCAGTGCGTCTGCCATTTCTTTCTGGCCGGCTGCATCGTGCGGCAAGAACTCATGAAGTGGTGGATCAAGCAAGCGAATGGTTACAGGCTTGCCGGCCATTGCTTCGTAGATGCCTGTGAAGTCTTCTTTCTGGAAAGGAAGTAATTCTTCCAGCGCAGCGCGACGATCATCCAGCGTTTTGGCCATGATCATTTTACGCATGCTCAGGATACGATCTCCTTCGAAGAACATGTGCTCCGTACGGCAAAGTCCGATGCCTTCTGCACCAAATTCAATTGCTTTTCTAGCGTCGGCCGGAGCGTCAGCGTTGGTGCGAACTCCCATGTCGCGGTATTCGTCTACCCATGCCATGAACGTAGCAAAGTCTCCGCTCATTTGTGGTGGTACAAGATCTTCTTTGCCAAGAATAACTTCACCTGTAGAACCGTTGATGGAAAGCCAGTCGCCTTCTGATACTTTCTTGCCATCTACAGTAAATGTCTTTTCTGCATAGTTGATGACAACTTCAGCGCACCCAGCAACACAAGGCTTACCCCAGCCACGTGCAACTACAGCAGCGTGAGAGGTCATGCCGCCACGAGACGTAAGAATACCCTGCGCAGCATCCATGCCGCCGATGTCTTCAGGGCTTGTTTCGATTCTTACGAGGATAACCGCTTTGCCGGCAGCTTTAGCTTCTTCAGCTTCGTGCGCCGTAAAGATAACCTTACCAACTGCTGCGCCCGGAGATGCCGGCAGGCCTTTGGCAATTACTTTGTCAGCATAGCTGGCTTCGTTTTCGAAACGAGGGTGTAAAAGCTGATCCAGGTGACCAGGCTCAACCAGTTCGCTTACTGCGGTGCGTGTGTCAACGAGCTTTTCTTCTACCATGTCAACGGCAATCTTGATTGCTGCTGCACCGGTTCTTTTACCATTACGTGTCTGTAGAATGAAGAGTTTGCCATGCTGGACAGTAAACTCGATATCCTGAACATTTTTGTAATGCTGCTCAAGCTTCTGTGTTGTTGCTACCAACTCGGTGTAAGCTTCAGGCAACTCGTTTGCCATGTGGCTGAGTTCCTGCGGTGTACGAATGCCGGCTACAACGTCTTCGCCCTGTGCATTTACAAGGTACTCGCCGTACAATTTGTTTTCTCCGGTAGAAGGGTTTCTCGTAAAGAGAACACCCGTGCCACAACCTTCGCCCATGTTACCATAAACCATGGCCTGAACGTTTACTGCCGTACCAACCAATCCTTTGATTTTATTGATTGTTCTGTACTTCAGCGCGCGTTCGCTATCCCATGAATTGAAGACAGCATTTACTGAGAGCGCAAGCTGCTCGACAGGATCTGAAGGGAAGAGGCTGCCTTTATGCTTTTTGTAAATTGCTTTGTAGCGCTCTACCAACTCTTTGAGGTCGTCTGCGGTCAGGTCAACGTCTTCTTCAACGCCTTTTTCCTGCTTCAGAGACTCAAGTGCATGCTCAAAATCATCATGCGGCACACCCATTACAACATTGCCAAACATGTCGATGAAACGACGATATGAATCGTAGGCAAAACGAGGATTGTTGGTCAGTACAGCAAGTCCTTCCACTACTTCGTCGTTCAGGCCCAGGTTGAGGACTGTATCCATCATGCCCGGCATAGATACCGCGGCGCCACTACGGACTGAAACGAGGAGCGGGTTCTTTGGGTTACCGAAGCCGGCTTCCATGGCGCCTTCGATATGCTTAACGCCGGCGGCTACTTCATCTTTCATAGAAGATGGCCATGAATGCGCATTCTCGTTGTAATACTTACAGCATTCAGTACTGATGGTGAAGCCTGGAGGCACAGGCAACCCGATAGAGCTCATCTCTGCCAGGTTGGCTCCCTTTCCACCAAGGTGAGCCTTCATTGATTTGTCGCCGTCAGCCACACCATTCCCAAACACATAAACGTTTTTTGTTGCAATAGCACTCATTATCAAATCCTTTTTTTACGGTAGTTTTTTTTGTTGCGCAGTCAGTTAAGCTATGTCAGACTCAGTGCAATAAATAAATTCCTTGCTTTCAGTAAACTTGCTGTTCTAAATGCAGAATGGTTATGGGAAAAAGAGATGCTGAACATCACCCCTGTCTTTTTCCCTGTTGTCTTATGGCCGCCATTTCTGCAATACAAACGTGGTCTTAATATGCACTCAGTAAATTTGCCTCCATCACCTAAAAGGAAAGACAGAAGCATTCAGGAGCCCCGGGAATTGCAACCCCTTTTGGGGACGCCTAGTCGTCGTTACAATGGGGTATCTCACCGAATAAAACACTGTTTCGGCACTCCTAAACGATGCCGTGGACATGGGGATCCATGAAATTGCTCCAAAAATAGTGGAAAGTGTGTTAAGGTTTTCGCTCGACATTATCCAATTGGATGATGTCTTGAAATTGAAATTGAAATTCTGATATTTGGTATGGACAGATTTTTATACATCAGACAAGCTCGTGGGCGCAGAATCTATCTCGGTCAGGCGCTATGATGACTGCCTTCTTTCAAGCGGCCATGTTGCCGTAATCGAAGAAGTATTGGGAAGGAGCGGCCAGACGAGGATAAATCCAATGGCAAGAAGAACGAGAATGAATGTATGAGGAATGGCCGGCGCAGCGACAAAAATTGGCTGGTACCAGATTGCATGCAAACCAATCGTTATGTAGAGGTTCTTTGTCCGCAGATAGATGAGCGAACTGATAATGCTCAGGAAGAACAATGATGTAAAGGTCATTGCCGAACTGATGCTGGTAGAGGTGAATAAACTTATCAAAGGCAGTTGGATGATCAAATAAATGGTTTGTGAAATGATGATCGCAATGCCTAGAATAATGCGGGGGTCAAGCTTGAGGTAGCGTTGACATTTTAGATGTAATTGGGGAAGCAACAAGCCGCGGTAGGTCAGTTCGTCGAAGAAGGCTTTGCCAACGGCATAAAGTATAAATCCTCCAATAATGTTGATTGAACCGGTACCTTGCCAATTGCTGAAGTAGCCTAGTTCGCTGGCGGTGATCATGTCGTAGGCGACGATAATGAGCTGCAGCATCGCCCAGATAAAGAACGTCGCAAGAACACCGGTCTTGAATTTTCCCCATCCCAGGCCAAGATGCCGGCCTCTGAATTGTCCTATCCAGAACATAACGCCGAATCCAACAAATGCCACCTTGATCAGGCTGAGCACAAATAAAGAATCTACAATGCCTTCCGTATAGATTCCTGGAAGCGAAAACGCTCCCCTGAAAAAATTTATATAGAGCCAATTAAAGGTGATGTCAGAGAACAGTACAAGCAGAAGCAGGATCATGGGTGCTTCCTTGACATCTCTGAAAACCCTGGGCTTTTCTAGTTCTAACACGGGCATCTGGAAATAGGGGGGTGTTAACTTCAGGAAAGAGAACGTGGATCAATGCGGCTATATTCCGGCTACTGACCTTGTAATAATAAAGATAAGCGCTTTTACAAGTATAGATTCTTCGCTACATCGGGTAGCTAAAATACACTCAGCTATGGGATAAACATAGCACTTTTCTTCTGCGTGATATTTGAATAAACAGTATGTTTCAACTGCTCACATAGACCCAGGACTGCTGACAAAATGCTTTGCTTTAGCGATGCGTTTCTGCGGAGAAATGACACCTTTGAGGTGCAGTAAATATCCTGCGCACTTGTTCAGTAGTAAAAAACAAAGGTCCGGAACGTTGTCTTACCTAAGGCGTGACAACCCGCTCGTAACGATGGAGCAGCCACTCCTGTTCCTCTGAAAGCCAGTCCTGTTAGCCATAATATCCTGTATCTGCAGAATAAATATGAAGCGTTTGGTCGTTGTAGAATCTCCCACAAAAGCCCGGACAATTAGTAAATACCTTTCCGGAAATGATTTTCGGGTTGAGGCCAGTATGGGGCACGTGAGAGACCTGCCGGCATCCGCAGCGCAGATCCCTGAAGCACTAAAGAAAAAATCCTGGGCGCGGCTGGGTGTGAATGTAGAAGAAGGTTTTGAACCGCTCTACGTAATTCCTCCAGACAAGAAGAAAATTGTCAAGGAACTGAAGTTGGCGCTCAAGGATGCAGATGAACTCTATATCGCGACTGACGAGGACCGCGAAGGAGAATCTATTGGATGGCATTTGGTCCAGGTGCTGGATCCCAAAATTCCTGTCCGCAGAATGGTGTTTCACGAGATCACCAAGGAAGCAATTCTGGATGCGCTGGATAACACGCGTGAGATCAATACAAATTTAATTGATGCCCAGGAGACGCGCCGGATATTGGATCGTCTTGTAGGCTACTCCATTTCCCCGCTACTCTGGAAGAAAATTAAGCCCAAGCTTTCAGCCGGCCGCGTGCAAAGTGTAGCGGTGCGACTTATTGTGATCCGTGAAAAAGAACGGATGGCTTTTATGCCGGCATCGTACTGGGATATCAAGTCACAGCTGGAGCATGACAGCCGAGCTTTTGAAGCCACGCTTTCGAAATATCGCGGCTTGAGAATAGCCATCGGTAAAGACTTCGATGACGAAACCGGTAAGCTCAACGCCAAATTAAAAGAAGGCAAAGACGTTCTTCTGTTGAATGAGGCAGAAGCTAAAGCCTTGGCAGACAGACTGCCCAAGGATACATGGATTGTATCGAGCGTGGAAGAGCGTACTGCATCGCGCAAGCCGGCGCCTCCATTTATCACGTCAACGCTTCAGCAGGAAGCGAGCAGAAAGCTGAAATTATCAGCCCGCGACGCGATGCGTGTTGCGCAGAAGCTTTATGAGCAGGGCTTTATTACCTATATGCGTACCGACTCTACGCAGCTTTCCAAAGAAGCTGTTGATGCAAGTCACCGAGCGATAGAACGCAAATACGGAAAAGATTACATCAACACCTCCGTGCGTAAGTTTTCGAGTAGTGTTCGAAACGCGCAAGAGGCACATGAGGCCATTCGTCCAGCTGGTAATCAGATGAAAACCAAGGATGAACTGGGTCTTGATGGTATAGAAGGCGCGTTATACGATTTGATCTGGAAGCGTACCGTGGCTTCTCAAATGAAAGACGCCCGGCTCCGTTTATCCACTGTGTTGATCGACGCCGGCGATGGCGATGAAATGGCGCAGTTCAAAGCCACTGGACGGTCCATTGAATTCCCTGGCTTTTTCCGTGCTTATGTAGAAGGAAGTGATGATCCTGAAGCTGCACTCGAAGACCGTGACCAGCCGCTGCCTAAGCTGGCTGAAGGCGATAAGCCGGCATGTAATGAAGTAACGGCTGTAGGACACGAAACCAAGCCGCCTGCCCGATATACTGAAGCCAGTTTGATCAAAATGCTGGAAAAGGAGGGGATTGGCAGACCGAGTACGTATGCTACGATTATCGATACTATCATTCATCGTGGGTATGTCCGCCGTAAAAGTAATCAGCTGATCCCGACATTCACCGCATTTGCGACGACGCATCTGCTTGAGCAGGAATTTGACCAGTTGGTCGACGTAGGATTTACTGCCGGCATGGAGCAGGTCCTTGATGATATTGCTGCCGGAGAAGTAAAAGCCAAGCCGTATCTCGATAAGTTTTATCAGGGTAAAGATGGGCTTGAAGCAAGGGTTGAAGGAGGGCTGGATAAAATAGACGCCAGAGCTATTTCTACCGTTAATTCTCCCAAGTGGGGGGACTATCTGGTACGTGTAGGACGTTACGGTCCTTATGTGGAATGTGAGATGGATGGAGAGCGATATACCGCATCAATACCACCTGAGTCTGCGCCGGCAGATCTGCTTGAGGAAGACCTCGCCAAGATCATCAAGGAAGGCAACGAGGAAGACAAGATTGTAGGGATTCATCCAGAAGCCTCCATGCCTGTGTTTATTCGCAAAGGGCCTTATGGACCTTATGTGCAGTTAGGTGATGATGAGCAGGAAGGGAAACCCAAAAGAATATCGATTCCGAAAGGGACATCTCCTTCAGAAGTGGATCTGGATAAGGCCGTTGGGCTGCTATCTCTGCCGCGCACGCTGGGGAGCCATCCTGAGACGGGCACCGATATCATGGCTAACATTGGCCGGTATGGCCCTTACGTTCAGCATGGTCGCACCTTTGCCTCTTTGACTGCTGAAGATGATGTCTTGCTCGTTGAGCTTGATCGTGCCCTCGATCTAATCAAGAAGAAAGACAAAAAGAGCGCTGCCTTAAAATCACTGGGCAATCACCCGGAGACGGGCGAGCCCGTAGATGTAATGGAAGGCCGTTATGGTCCATACGTGAAGCATCAGAAAACCAATGCATCGCTTCCCAAAGGCGTAGATCCAAACGAATTGACGATGGATCAGGCTGTGGAATTACTGGAGGCCAAGGCAAAAACCAAAGGAAAAAAACGCGCCGGCGGACGAAAAAAGAAGTCCTGACACATGAAGTCCATGCCATAGCGCACTGACGCATTAATATCAGTCTGATTTTAGTAAAACCCTCTGTAGTAAGCCCTGTGGCCGCTATGGAGGGTTTTTTTATGTGCTCGATATTTTCAATAAGGCACTTCATTTTCTCGTAATACTGATGGCTGAAATCTGATCATTTATCAGATGTTGATGTCAGCGGTTGTAGCGCTTATGTTTAAGTAACAAACTATATCAAGAATTCAGTAAACTAGGGGACCACCAACTGATCTTGAGTTTGAACGACTACAAGTAACGCGAAAAAGGAGAAATTATGTCCACCAACAGAACCATCAACCGTCGTCAGTTTCTAGGGACAGCAGCAGCCGTTTCTACCATTTCAGTATTGCCCCGCCATGTATTGGGTGGCCCGGGTTTCGTTGCACCAAGCGACAAAGTGAACGTTGCTTTGATTGGGTGTGGCTGCCAGGCCATTCGTCAGTTGATGGGGGACTGGCTACCTCGCGAGGACCTTCATCTTGCATCGATCAGCGACCCGAACAAGGACACCGATAATTATCGGGACTGGTCTCCGCACGGGACGCGAGACAGGGTGCGTGAGTTTATTAAAAATCCGAGATGGGGATCTGAAAAAGGAATACGCGCCGGCCGGGAAGCTGGTAAGGAAATTGTTGAATCCTACTACGCCAATATTCGCGGGATGAGCGATTACAAGGGCCTGAAAACGTATGTGGATTATAGGGAGATGCTGGCCGAGTCAGATGATATTGATGCAGTGATTGACATGACGCCCGAGCATCTGCACGGCGTAGTAAACATTGCAGCGATGAAAGCCGGTAAACATGTGATTTCGCATAAGACTCTGGCGAATACGATGCACGAAGTGCGGGAGACCGTAAACGTTGCCAAAGAAACCGGCGTGACAACGCATCTGATGGCGTGGATAAATGATCCATCGCATTACCAGTTGAAAGAACTGATTCAATCTGGTGTCATCGGCAAAATTAAAGAAGTGCACAATTGGTCAAACCGCCCGGTATGGCCACAGGGATGGATGGAAAATCCCACAGAAAAAATGAAGGTGCCTAGAGGTATGCGCTGGGATCTATGGCTTGGCCCGGTCCCTGATCGTCCATACCATCTGGATTACACCCATGCGTTATTCCGTGGATGGTTTGAGTTTGGTAGCGGCTGTTTCGGCGATATGGGGAATTATAGCTTGTGGCGTACCTATCGAATTTTAAACCCCGGCCCGGTGCTAAGTGTCAAGGCGAATGTTTCTACAGGGGCTGTTGTTGTTGGTAATCAATCACAATGGCGACGTTCTGAAGTTGCATTTCCTAATTCCAGTACGGTGCATTTTGAGCATAAAGACCTGGATATTTTCTGGTACGATGGGGGCATGAAGCCGCGTATACCAGCAAATCTGTTGGCTGATAACGAGGAATTGGAGCGAGAAGGGATGTTGTATGTCGGAGAGTACGGGTCTGTTATTGGTAATTTTCATGGTGCAAATTTCCGGCTATTGCCTGAATCCAGAATGAAAGCGCTGCAAGGGTCGATACCAAAAGCGAGAGATGAAAAAGATGTAGTAGATGGTGCAGATGAGTATATGCCGGCAATCATCGCGGGCCGGCAGTCACGTGGGAGTTTTATCAATGTGCAAGACCTTGCTGAAGCAAGCTGCCTCGCAACCATGGCTATTCAGACAGGAAAGCGCCTTGAATGGGATGCGAAGAATATGAAGGTCACCAATGTTGAAGAAGCAAACGCGCTGATGAAGCGGACGTACCGACCTGGTTGGGAAGTTTAGCTATAGGAAATGGCATGTCATCCACCTGGTCGGACGGCATGCCATTTAACTTTCTTGTGCTGTTCACCGTACAGCACGGTTTAAGCAAATGAGGTTTAAGCACATACTGCTTGGAACACAATCTCATACTCAATCTGTTTTAGCGGGCCTTTACAGTATTTATGGCAAAGCCAAGCATTAACGTTACAAATCTGACAAAGGTATACACCAGTGCTTTTTCACGAAACCCGGTAAAGGCGCTAGACAATCTGAATCTTACTGTCGAAGCCGGCGAGATATTCGGGCTCCTGGGTCCAAATGGAGCGGGAAAAACCACACTCGTTAAAGTTTTGCTCAGTGTGGTCCATCCAACCGCTGGTGAGGCCTCGCTATTTGGTATTCCTGCAAAACTTCCTGAAGCACGCAAAAGCATCGGTTTTTTGCCTGAAAACCACCGTTTTCCAGAGTTTCTCACGCCGGATCAAATGCTGACTTTGTATGGCCGGCTATCTGGAGTATCTGCAAAAAAAAGTAAATCGCTGATACCTGGATTGCTTGAGATGGTCAACATGTCGGAGTGGCGTCACGTGAAAATCAAGAAATTCTCTAAGGGGATGATGCAGCGGGTGGGAATTGCCCAGGCCTTGATGAATGACCCTGAACTCATCTTTTTAGACGAGCCAACCGATGGGGTAGACCCCATCGGCCGGCGCGAAATACGAGATGTGTTGCTGGTATTAAAAGATCAGGGAAAAACCATCTTTTTGAATTCACATTTGCTCTCGGAAGTTGAACAGACCTGTACAACGGTTGCGATACTCAATAAAGGGAAGAAGATACGAGAAGGGACAGTTGAAGACCTTACGCGCGTTGAAACGCACTTTGACCTGAAAACAACGCAGATACCTCAGCCTCTACTGGAATCGTTAGCTGATCGATTTTCGTTAGTAGTACTTAATGCTGGCGCTGGAGACGACGACCTTACTACGTATCGCTTGCAAGGCGCTGATCGTGCCGGGCTTAATGGGGTTATTGATGTGTTGAGGCAGAAAGGTATCGAAATCGAGGAAGTCCAACCACTAAGACAATCTCTTGAAGACCGATTTGTGGAAGAGGTAAAAGAACATGTATAAAGAGATGGTGATGGTATGATTGGTGTGCTGCTCCTAACATTACGCGAGTTGACGGCAAAGAAAATTACGCTTGGGCTCTTCCTTGTAAGTACGCTCGTTTGGGTGATGCTAAGTTTTGCCTTGAACCTGGATATTATCGACGGAACGTTGGCCGGCATGCGGATTTTCGGCCAGGAAGCGATAGGGGAGGAGGCTGTAGGTCAGGTTGATGACGCCGGCAATCCCGTCAACATGTTAAACCAGTTTGTAATTGGTGCGCAACAGGCCGTGGCTGGAGCCAGCTACTGGATGGGTATATTACTTGCGCTTTTTGCGACTGCCCCCCTCATCAATAGCATGCTGGAACGGGGTAGGGTGGATTTATTGCTTTCAAAACCAATAGGAAGAAATACGCTGCTTGGCAGTCATCTACTGGGTGTGTTGGTCATCGTTTTTGTCTTGGCAACGTATCTAATGGGGATGGTTTGGCTGGTAATGTCTATAAAGTCAGGCATCTGGAATGTGCAATTTCTCTATGCAATTCTGATGGCCGTTGTGATGTTTTTGGTTATGTATAGCGTTGTGTTGCTCATCGGCGTATCAACCAAAAGCACTGCATTGTCTTTGATTGTAACCTATGGGCTTATTTTCTGCTCAATCGTTTTTCTTGCCAAGGACCAGTTGATTGTGCAGATAAACCCGCCCTGGCGGCAAGTCTATGTAGCGTTCTACCACGTTTTGCCCAATTTTGCTGAAGTAACAAAAGCCGTGGTGCAACTAGCCGGAGGTGAGGCCGTAACTTCATGGTATCCTCTTGGGTCCTCCGTCCTGTTTGGCGGTGTCGTGTATGCCATCGCCTTCGTCAGGTTTAGCCGGCGCGATTTCTAATCAATTATACAATTCATCATGAAGCTCCATTCAAAATCAACGCTTTTCCTAGCTCTTGTTACGCTGGCTCTTGGTACAATACTGACCGCATGCGAGCCACACCAACTACAGGTATTCAAAGAAGCTATTTCGACGCAGACTAAAAACGCGATCGATGTGCTGCCTGCAGATGCTGCTTATGTGGGTATGGTGAATATGCAGGACCTCAAGTCCAATGAATACACGAACTTTTTTGGCCAAAACGGACTGCTAAAAAGCAATGCCCCCCAGGAAGGCCTCGCCCGATTACAGGACTTTATCGATATTACAGGGTTTGATCCTGATACAGACCTAAAAGAAGTTTATGTTGCCTCGGCTGAAGTAGGGCCGGACGAGAAGCCGGCTGTAAGTATGGTTGCCTATGCTTCCATTGAGCAAGAAGAACTTCAGTCTTACGTAGAAGATCGTTTAGACGGTGAATTGAAAACAAGCACCTATCGTGGTGTTGAGATTTTTGAGGTTGAAGAGGGTAATGCACCCGGTTTTAGTTTTGTGAACAACAACATGATCATAGCTGCTACAAGCACGCAATTGTTGGAGGAGATGATCGACAGATTGGAAGGAAAGGGTACCTCTTTGAGCTCCAATGATGAGATGATGGCTCTGATTGGCCGGGCATCATCAGGAGAAAGCGGTTGGCTCGTTGCTCAAAAGCCAGAGGGTATGCAATTTAAATCGTCCAGCGCCGGCGATGATATGGAGCAATCTGTTCGCCGAATCTGGTCTGCGTTAGATCAGGTTGTTGTTGCCATGAATGTTGAGGCTTCCGGAGTGGAAGGAGAAGTATTCTTTTACCCTACAGCTGATGTCTCTGCGGATGATCTGTCAAGCTTGATGAATGGTATGATCGCACTTGCAAAAGCGAGTCCTGAGTTAGATGAAGAAGGACTGGATATGCTCGATCAGATTCGCGCTTCCTCTAAAGGCGACCATGTGAGTGTTGACATTTCTGTCGACAATACGATGATTGAAAAGCTTAAGTAGGTGTTGTGTAAGTATTTGTAAATAAAATGTTTATGTAAAGTATGCTTCGTGCTGATTGCAATTGTAATACTTTACATAAATATATCTGAATTAGCTTTGCGTAAAAGGAAAAGGCCGGCTTGTAAAAGCTGGCCTTTTCCTATTTTGGTGATGATGCCGATTACAATTTAGCTTGCAATTGTATAATCGCATTCCTCGGTGGTGCCAGGCGGGCAGGGCGTTCCAGATAGTAATACTCAAGCGCATTTCTAAGGATTAGGCCCAGCCTGACTTGAGACCATTGCCAGCCCATTCTAATATCCAATACTTTCGATTCGGTGAGAATCTCGGCGCTTGTTACAATGAAGCCAAAGTCTTCGTTGTGTCGCTCGGGCCGGCTGATGTAACGTAAGTCTGTGCCCAGTTGAAGTCCTTTCCAGGGTTGGATGTCGATAGCAAAAGTAAACTGATGGTTTGCCCGGAATTCTAACGGTACTGTTTCCTCAACACCCGTATCAGTGTTGAGGCGTTTGGTTTCGGTATCCAGGTAGCTATAGCCAACTTTTGTTTGCAATTTGCCGGCGAAGAAAATCCCTTCCATGGATGTTTCTATCCCTTTAATTTGCGCATCCGGGAGGTTTCTAAACCATAATGCACCCAGATCTGTGTTTACGCCTGATTCGATCAGGTTTGAGTATTCATTGTAGAACAGCGCGAGATCAAATTGCACTTCGTTCGTGGTATTAATGCGTCGAAGTGTACGCAATCCAACCTCAATGCTTGTGCTTTCTTCTGGCCTGATGTTCGGGTTACTCGTAATGCCGAAAGAAGCATCATTTGCAAACCGTTCGGCAAGGCTTGGTACCCGAAAGCCCTGGCCATAGGACGAGCGCAATGTAAGCTGGTCGTTTACGATGTAATACAGGTTGAGCTTGGGACTAAATCGGGTAATGGTTTCGTCTGCGCTAATTGCATACACATCAAATCTTGCGCCGGCCACCAGATTTAACTGGCCCAACAGCGGTTGCTCCCATTGGGCAAAAGCAGCGCCCTCAGGTTGCAGGAAAGAAGAAGAACTCCCGCCATCATCCCCGAAAAAGCTGGATTGGGCCCAGTTTGAGTCAACAGAAAAGCCGGCTGTGAGGAAATAATTTGTTTTTGGCGTCCAGTTCAACTGATACTCAGCCCCGTATCTCAAGCCTCTTGTACCGTCTGTTTCTACGTCTCTCGGTTTTCCTGTTTCATCATCCAGTGGACGAAGATGTATACCAAAGAGCCGTGCTTTTATACTATAGTACAGCTTTCGATTGATGACCTTCGTAAAAGAGGGCAGAAAGCCAAATTGGCTCGATACATTGTCACTTGATGCCGGGTTGCCGTTGGGCAAGATGCCTGGATTTAGCGCATCCCATACGCCATTCCAGAAGATGAAGTCATCTTTCTTTCTCCAGAGCCAACTGGTTAATACTTCAAGCCGCACTGTCGGCTTTGGGCGCCATCCGAGCTTGGTAAAGCCAAGCAGGCTTGTGCGCTCGCTGAGGCGTGTATACCCCGGATCTTGTCGATAGTGCATGTTTGCCCAGAATCCCAGTTTCTCACTCAGTTTTTGTGCGTGGGTAATTGAGCCACCAAAGAATGGTCGGATGTCTTCTCCTTTGCTCCATTCCTGTCGCCATGAACCATATTTTACAGGTTCATAGCCGCCGGCGAATGTTTTTACAGATGTCTCAGGCTTATCAGGAAAACTCTTGGTAATAACATTGATGACACCGCCAAGTGCACCGCTGCCGTAAAGTGCAGATCCTGGCCCTTTGAGTACCTCTATCCGCTCAATTTGGTCAAAAGGGAGTGCCTCGAAAGGAATACCATCGCTGTCGGGCGTGAGTAAAGGAAGGCCATCCAGTAGAAATTGCACCCGGCTTCCCACATTGTAAGAATAGCCCGTAGATCCACGGATACTGACCTGATTTCCTTTGACCTGCACGCCGGGGATGTGCCGCAGGGCTTCATCGATTGCATACACATTCCTCGATTCCAGCTCTCGCGTAGTCATGATTGAGAGGCTGACCGGCGCTGTGCTCGATCGTTGTTCTCTTCGGGACGCAGTAACAGTAACGCCGGCTGATTCAATCACAATTTCGCTTAGTGCAATGTCTTGTGTGCGTACTTCGCCGATTGTAAGCGCGATTTGCAGTGTGGTGCGGCGATATCCAATGGCAGATGCGGTTAATTCATAGGTGCCGGGAGGAATGGCCTCGATGCGATACAGGCCTTCAATAGATGTTGCCGCACCCGTGCCCAATTCACTAAAGATCACATTGACGCCTGGAAGTGGGGCACCTGACTCATCCGTTATAAGTCCTTTTAAAACAGCACCTTGTCCATGAGAAATAGATGCAAAAAGCATACAGCTAAGCAAGCTGCAGCACATCAAGCTGAAAAAATACTTTTTCATAAAAATTAGTTAGACACCGGTGGGAAAGGGGGAATATTGTTGAAATCCACATTAATGTGAATATGTGTAGTATCGTTGGGCAATACCTGAAAAATGCCGGCATCTTCCTGATAGAGGCCCACGGGTAACCAGTCAAATGCACTGCTGCTTTGCTGGATAGCAACGCCGCTGTACACGTATGGGCCGGTTGTAACCAGTGAAACGAAAAAACTGTCTTGTAAGGCTGGACGCTCCAGTCCGCCACTGAGAACTACGCGCTGTTGCCCAAATTCATTAATAATGTCATTTTGTCCTTCAGGGATGATGCGTAGTGCTACAAAACGAAGGTCGAAGAGTGTGGAATCTGCTGGCCACGGGCCCTGGTAGGAGACTGTGCCGCTGATAAATCCTCGATCTGGTGCCTCAGGTGGGACAAGTCCGGAATCGCATCCAGCTATCAAAAAGGGCATAATGAACAGAAAGAGTATGAGAATGGGGCGGTTAGGATGATACATGCGATACTGAAGAGCTAAGCGAAAGAGGCAGATGATGATGAGTGGGAAAAAGGTAATGGTACTAAGTATTGGAGCCATACACGGTTAGCCAAAAGGTACCAATTTTTTTACCTTAAATAGCAGGTGAAACAATAAACGTTTGGAGCAGAGAGAAAATGAGCTTATATTTGCGGAATTTCAAAATATAAGCCACAGCTTTATTTTGCATCAACTACTTGTAGGGTAAAAATGGCAACATCTTGTGATTGTGTGCCGTATCTCTGCAAATTGCCTTATAGTCTTTAGCTCATATTTAGTTGAAAGGCGTAATGTGAACGGTATATAGTTTCACCCCCCACCACCGACAGATAGGCGCAAAGCGAACAGTTTTGATCGAAAAGCGTGTTAGAGAGGCCTAATTACATCCTATGACTGTCTTTGACTTTCACAGCTTGCCGTACAGTACCTAGGATTTGCATATGAAGTTATCAAAATTTATTTACGAGTATCCCAAGGAATTAATTGCAAAGTATCCCGCTGAACCGAGGGATAGCGCGCGATTAATGGTCCTTAACAGGGAAGATAAGTCCATCACCCATCGTGTATTCAGCGATATCGTTGATTATTTTAACGAGGGCGATGTGCTTGTTGTCAACAACACAAAGGTATTTCCTGCGCGTTTGTATGGCAATAAAGAAAAGACAGGAGCCAAAATTGAAGTTTTTCTCCTGCGAGAGTTGAATCCAGAGAGTCGTCTATGGGATGTTATCGTTGACCCTGCGCGGAAGATTCGTATCGGAAATAAGCTTTATTTCGAGAACGGTCTGATCGCGGAAGTCATAGATAATACTACATCCCGTGGCAGGACCATTCGTTTTGTTTTTGATGGAGACAATGATGAGCTCTACCAGAAGATAGACGAAATTGGACAAACACCTATCCCTCCATACATCAAGCGGAAGGTTGAGCCTGAGGACAAAGAACGCTACCAAACGATGTTTGCAGAACATCGTGGTGCTGTTGCTGCTCCTACGGCTGGTTTACATTTCACACCTGAGTTGATCGATAAATTGAAATCAAAAGGGGTGAAGCTTGTATCCACGACGCTGCATGTTGGGCTGGGTACGTTCCGGCCAGTTGAGGTTGAGGATTTGACCAAGCATCGCATGGATTCAGAATATTTCCTGATAAGCCCAGAAACTGCTGATACAGTGAACAATGCGCTCTTGTCGCCTGATCACAAAGTAACAGCAGTAGGTACGACCGTTGTGCGCTCGCTTGAGTCTAGCATATCGGCGTCCAATACGCTGAAGCAGGATTCTGGCTGGACAGATAAATTTATCTACCCACAGTATGAGTTTCGGATTACCGAGCGGCTTATTACCAACTTTCACATGCCTCGGAGTACACTCATGATGCTTGTGGCTGCTTTTGCCGGCCGTGAGTTTATGTTTGAAGCATATGAAACGGCTATCGCGGAGAAGTATAGACTTTTCTCTTTTGGCGATTCCATGATCATTATTTGATCAAGGGATATGCAAAAGCCTCAGGTGGCGGTCATCATACCTGCAGCCGGCAAGGGCACGCGGCTTGGTGGTGAGCGTAAACAATTCAGATTATTGGATGGGAAACCTCTATTGATTCGTTCAATAGAGGTTTTTCAGCATCATCCAGAAATTGATGCCATCATTATTGCAGTGCCGGCAGGGGAGGAGAATGCGGTGCAGCAGGTGCTGGCGAATGAAGGGCTAACAAAAGTTACAGCTGTAGTTGCCGGGGGTACATCGCGTCAATCATCAGTTTTTGAAGGACTTAAGGCTGTGCCGGAATCCTTTGAGGTCGTGCTTGTGCATGATGGCGTGCGTCCTTTTGTGTCGGAAGCCCAGGTTGGTCATGTGATAGGTGCCGTGCAGGCGCATGGGGCTGCTGCATTAGCCATTCCGGTTGCAGATACCTTGCGTGCAGGAGAGGGTGGTGTATTTGGACAAACAAGGTCCCGTGAAGGACTTTACAGAATGCAAACACCTCAGGGCTGCCGGCGTGAATGGTTTGTACAGGCACATGAGGAAGCAATCAGGCATCAGTATCTGACCACTGATGATGTAGACCTTGTCCAAAAGGCGGGATATCCTGTTCAGATTGTGGAGGGGAGTTCGTTGAATATTAAAATTACGACAAGAGCGGATTGGGATTTGACCCGTATACTGTGGCCGGCGTGGGTTCAGGAGTGATTTTGGCTTTAGTTGATAGATAGCGCGCGCAGGTAGATGATATACTGCCTGTTGGAGTTGCTTCCAGAATGCATTGAGTCATCAGTAAATTTTAAAGTGCATACTTAAAATGCGAATTGGATTTGGATACGATGTACACAAGCTTGTCGAGGGTCGTCCACTAATTCTGGGGGGCATTGAGGTGCCTTTTGAAAAAGGATTGCTGGGGCATTCAGATGCGGACGTTTTGCTCCACGCCATTTCAGATGCACTTCTTGGGGCAGCTGCTTTGGGGGATATAGGGAAGCATTTCCCTGATACTGATGATAAATGGAAAGGGGCGGATAGTAAAAAACTGCTGCGTGAAGTTGCGATTCTAGTCGCAAGAGAAGGCTTTCGTATTTCGAATGTCGATTCAACTGTTGCCATTCAGCAGCCCAAGTTGCGGCCGTATATAGATGAAATGAGGCAGTCTATCGCCACTATTCTGGGCCTCTACGTAGACGAGGTGTCGGTTAAGGCGACAACAACTGAGATGATGGGGTTTGTTGGGACGGGTGAAGGGGTATCGGCCTATGCTGTTTGTTTGTTGGAGGCCGTTTGATGGTTGTGCTGCCTCATCATTTTGCACATCATTGTTGGTCTGGATTGTTGGTCCGTGTAAATCACTTGTCCGGCTAGGAGAGAAGTTATGGAAGGGTTTTTTGTCGACATTTTCAGTTGGGTTGCTTCTCTGCCCCCGCTATGGGCCTATGTAGTGATTTTTACGATTGCTTATGGTGAAAATGTATTGCCTCCAATACCAGGCGATATGGTTGTCGTGTTCGGTGGTTACTTGGCGGGGATCGGAACCGTGAATTTTTTTGTTGTCTGGGGGTTGTCCACACTGGGGGGTGCACTTGGCTTTATGAGTATGTATGCCATTGGTTATCGAATGGGGACGGCCGTTTACGATCCTGCCCGGTTTCGTTGGTTGCCCAAGAAGCAGATGGAAAAGGTACGAACCTGGATGGAGAAGTGGGGTTTTTGGGTAGTTGTTACCAACCGTTTTTTAAGCGGCGCGCGGTCGGTAATTTCGCTGACTGTAGGCATGGCAAAGAAAAATGTTTACCAGACGTCTGCTCTTTCTACGATAAGTGCATTTGTATGGACTGGCCTAATTGCTTACGGCGGGTATGCAGTAGGGGAAAACTGGCAGGTTGTTGGAGAATATATCCGGGCATGGGGAATTCTAATCGTAGCGTTAATGGGTGTTGGTTTACTTGTTTGGTTTGGCCGGCGCGTCTTAAAAAAGAAAAGTTTGTAAAGTCTTGGGTTGTTGTGCGGTTTGTATGATTCCATTGGTCGAAATCGCTCGTTTTTGTATTGAAATGGCCGATTTTGCTAAAGAGAAAAAAAGCCGGCACAAAATAGAAATCGTATGGTATAAGCGGACTCAATTGGGGAAAATGACCCAGTTAGAAATGCTATACTGTTGAAGAAGAGTTTATAAGCTGGCATAGCTCAGTTGGTAGAGCAGCTCACTTGTAATGAGCAGGTCGGGGGTTCGAGTCCCTCTGCCAGCTCTTCACCTGAATTTCGCATATTGTTAGGCACTAGATAGGCGATTGCAGGATATAAGGATAGCATTTTTGGGCAGGTGGCCGAGTGGTTAAAGGCGTCAGACTGTAAATCTGATCTCTTACGAGTACGGAGGTTCGAATCCTTCCCTGCCCACACCAAGTATTTTTGGAAACGAAACAGCATCAGTTTACTGGTGTCTGTTTTTTCTTTTCAAAAGTTGACTTTACCAAGCGGGAGTAGCTCAGTTGGTAGAGCATCAGCCTTCCAAGCTGAGGGTCGCGAGTTCGAGTCTCGTCTCCCGCTCTGAGGTGACGAGTTTCGAATTTCGGATTTCGAAAAATAACCATTCGATATTCTTAATTCGAAACTCGTTACTGTCTCTGGCCGCCTTAGCTCAGTGGTAGAGCACTTCCATGGTAAGGAAGGGGTCATCGGTTCAAATCCGATAGGCGGCTCACGCAGTGAGCGTGTTCCGAGAGGTTCGGGATACGCTTTTTGTTGTGCAATAATGGTGTGCTTGGGTAGAAAATTTATTAGTACATCTGGATTTACTTTACGCTTATTAAATCGAGAAAATGGCGAAAGAGACGTTTCAACGCACAAAGCCTCACGTAAACGTGGGGACAATCGGGCATGTAGACCATGGTAAGACGACGCTAACGGCGGCGATCACGACGGTCCTTGCCAAGGCAGGTGGAGCAGAAGTACGCTCCTTTGATTCAATCGACAACGCACCTGAAGAGCGCGAGCGTGGTATCACGATCGCGACAGCGCACGTGGAGTAC
>JBGCEN010000130.1:0-4652 GCA_045106435.1 Rhodothermales bacterium | reverse complement strand
TAACTTGGGGCATGTCCGCAATCAGTTTGCATGATTCATTGCAAAATTGAGGCGATTTTAAAAAAAAGGGCAGGAATAAAATTCGCCCTCTCAACCCAAACCCCACAACCCTAAACCCCACAACCCTAAACCCCACAACCCAAACCCCACAACCCAAACCCCACAACCCTAAACCCCACAACCCTAAACCCCACAACTAGGAGTGTTCAGAAAAATTCCGAATCGATCTTTTAGAGTAAATTCCCAGGATTCGCTTGGATTTCAAAGCGCGAAATTAGCCGATTTTGGACGATCATAGCGCTTCTAGTTTTGCTCAAAAAGCTCCAGTTGTAACGAACATGTTTTTTCTGAACACCCCTAAACCCTAAACCCTAAACCCTAAACCCTAAACCCTAAACCCTATTTACTCTCGCGAATAATATCTCCGCGTTCAAATCCACTGCCCTCAATGACCGTGCAACGCGCCGCTTTCCCTTCGCCAAGTTCGCTGTCATTTACTTCAATCACGCCAACGGTTGATTCAACAGAGCCAAGATTAAGACCAGTGTCTGGGTCAATGAGTTCTTCGCCTGGACGGTAAACGGTAAAGCGCATGCCATTTTTAACACCGCTCTTGGATCCGGCGTTCATGAATACCTGACCACCATTCATGGTTACAACTTTGGCTTGCCAGCGCACTTTGTCGGCATTTTTTACAAGCAAATCAACCACGCTGTCTACAGCATCACGGGCCGCTTTACCAACAATTGATTCGTCAAATTCGTTCTTGCTTCCAACCTTGATGTCTTTCACACGGACGCTCAGCCCTTTTTTGCTTTTGCTCTTTCTGATATTCTCAGCAGCAAGAATTTCGCTGGTTGAGGGGTCTACAATGCGTACATCAACAGCAACCGTTGCTTTTGAGTTGTCGATACCAACGCCAATTCTGCGTGTGCTACCGCCTGTTGAACCTTTGGTGTTTCCGAATTCAGATACGGCACCGATGATTACCAACTCAGCACCCAACACCTGGCCAGCCTGAGCGGCCGATTCTTCTGTTACAAGTCCAGATGAGCCAAGTCCTTGCTCTTTGAGTAGTTGCTGGAGTTCATTTCGTTCTATCACCGTATAGTTGCCCGTTTTTACGAGCGCTGTCGTAACCATTTCCGCAAAGGCATCGCCGGCATCTTTACCCATATATCCATAGGACTGGGCCTGACTGGTTTTGTCTTCAAAAGTTAATACAGCCAGACGTTTTTTTAACTGTTGCGCAGTAAGAGACTGGGGTAGTATTGCAATCAACATTAAAAGAACAAAGCAAAAAGAAAGCGATGGAAGCCGGCGATTTTGAAAAGGATACATTTTTATATAAATCGGATGAGTATGGTTTGACGAAGGAAGATAAGGGTAATTCGATATAATATGTAGTAGCTGTATGGAGTAAGATACAGTAAACGTGGGAGGTAGTTTTCTCTGTTTTTGGAAAATCTGATGATCAGGTGGAAATTGACGACGGGTTGTTTAAATTTCATCGCTGAATACAAGTGTCGTTCTAACCATAGATATGCCGGGTTCTGAATTCATGAGATTACACAAAATTGGTAGTGCTTTGCTTGCGGTGATGTTGTTTGCTGTAATGTTTTTATGGCAGCAAACATTTGCGCAAGAACGTTTTGTCTTCGATCCACAGATTAACTACGCATCTTCGATCCCGTCGCCGGCATCTTATCTTGGATATGAACTCGGGGAGCATTTCACGCTGCACGCCCACATGCTCGACTACTTCGAGGCACTTGCCGCATCTTCTGACAACGTGACCCTGCACGAGTACGGGCGCACCTACGAAGGGCGCCGGCTTGTTTATGCGGTGATTACTTCAGCGGCCAATCAAGCCCGTATTGATGAGATTCAGGAAAACAATGTGCGATTGGCTGATCCAACTGATAACTCAGCCGCAGATGCAATCGAGGACTTGCCGCTGGTACACTGGATGAGTTACAACGTCCACGGCAACGAACCTTCCTCAACAGAAGCCGCAATGCAAGTTGCCTACAGGCTGGCGGCAGGACAAGACGCGCAAACCCAGCAGATGCTGGATGATCTCGTGGTCATCATCGACCCTTGTATCAATCCAGATGGAAGAGACCGATATGTGTACTGGTATAAGTCGATGTTCAGCAAACATTTGAATACAGACGCTGAAGACATCGAGCACCTTGAGCCGTGGCCCGGCGGTCGTACAAATCACTATTGGTTTGACCTCAACAGAGATTGGGTTTGGCTTGTACATCCAGAGTCTCAGGGGCGCATTAAAGCGTATCAAGAGTGGATGCCGCAAGTCCATATCGATTATCACGAGCAAGGATATAACAACAACTATTTCACTCATCCGGGCACAACGCCGCGTAATCTCAATCTGCCTAAAGCCCATTTTGACTGGGAAGCGCAGTTTGGGAAAGGAGACGCTGAGGCTTTCGACAAAGAAGGCATCTCCTATTTTACAAGCGAGGCCTTTGATTTCTATTATCCTGGATATGGATCATCTTATCCGTCCTTAATGGGCGGCATCGCCATGCTCCGTGAACAGGGGGGGCACAGCAGGGGAGGACGTGCTGTAAAGACAAATGACGACTACGTACTTACTTTGCGTCAGCGTTTGTATGACCATTACCTCACCTCTGTAGCCGGCATGCAGACCTCGGTAGATAACCGCGCTGCGCTCATGAATTACTTCAGGGATGCATTAACGCCAGCCAAGAGCAACACGCGTCCTGAAAAGGCTTACCTGATTCCAGATAGCGAAAACGATTATTCCAGAGAGCTGGTCAGCATTCTGCTGTCGCACGGTGTTGAAGTAGCGCGCGCCGACGAAGCATTTACAGTGCCGGCTGCTTATGATTACTGGACCAATAAACCCGCGCGACGTCAGTTTGACGCTGGGACCTTTGTCGTTAAATCAGACCAGGCCCGTCACTTGTTTGTGAACACCTTGCTTCAGCGTCAAATGGTAATCGAAGATTCCATCATGTACGATATGGCGACATGGTCTGCTCCGATAGCCTATAACCTGGATGCTGCCTGGACGGAAAGAAATATATCTGTCAACTCGACACCAGTAGATAACGCGCCTGGATATGCAGGAACCGTTTCACATCCCAATGCAACCTATGCCTTTGTGATCGAATGGTCGCAAAGACACGCGCCGGCTGCGCTTTCCAGATTGTGGGAAGCAGGTTATGCTGTTCGCAGCATTAAAAAGCCCATGCATATCGGCGAAGAACAGTTTGCGCGGGGCAGTCTCGTTATTCTTGCAGGCCGAAACAGGGACAAGGCCGATCAAATGTCTGCGGATATGCAGCGGATTGCACAAGAGGCCGGTGTGGCTATTCACGGATATGATTCCGGCTGGATAGAATCAGGTATAAACCCGGCGTCTTCCAATAGCGTGCCTGTGAAAAAACCGAAGGTTGGCCTCGTACTGGACACTCCATTTAATAGCTACACGGCGGGGCAGTTGTGGTTCTTGCTGGAAGAGTGGACGCATTTGCCTATAAATCGACTCCGGTTGAAGGAATTGGCTTCTGTAGAATTGAGTAGCTATGATGTGCTGCTTTTCCCCGGTGCACGTGGCGGTTTGTCGAGCCATTTGGATAGCACAGGCATTGAAATGCTGCGGTCCTGGATAAAAGCCGGCGGCACATTGATCGGTACCGAAAACAGTGCTCTGTTTTTGACGAAAGATCAATCCGGCTTATCAAAAATTGAGATCACTAAAAAAGAGAAGAAAGAAGGAGAGGAAGAGGAAGCGTTTGAACCTGGATCCCTGGAAGATCCTTATCTCGGATTGGAAGCCCGAAAGGATGCACGAGATCTCAATAACATACCTGGCTCGGCAATAAGAAGTTATCTGGATACAACCCATCCATTGGCTTTTGGTATGCCTGAAACGCTGTATAGTCTGAAATTTGGCAATGCAGGTTTAGAACCCAGCACAACGGCACAGGTGGTTGGGCACTACCACCAAAAAGCAGATTCTGTGTTGGCGTCTGGCTATATGTCTGTAGAAAACAGAGAGAAACTGGCAGGAAAAGCCTTCGCAATGACTGAAAATCAGGGGAGGGGTAAAGTAGTGTTGTTGCTAGATAACACCCAGTATAGAATGTTCTGGGTAGGCACTGCCAGACTCATGCAGAATGCTGTGATGCTCGTGCCGGATATGTAGGGCTTTGGGTTGTTCGTAAACAGAGGTCAGTTTTTAAACCGCAACCCCTCATTTAAAACTGATCTCTGTTTACTGAGAAGTTAGAGACAAAATTCTCTTGACAAATTTATTGACTGGTTATATTCTGTGTAATATATCGGTAACTCAAGGTTTAGCGCATGCGCGTTTATGGAATGCGCAGATGACCGGCAGCTTGCTTAAGACACAACTGCACCATTCGACAGGATGCCTGGCTATTTGATTATCGACATTTTATATGCCGGCTATTTGCTCCAGAGCCATTAGCCATTTAGCCTTGAGTATCACATGCTAACGAACACTCATCGACACATGGAAACCTTTGGTATAGCGATGTTGCTGGTATTGCCAGTTGCATTTGGGGCGCTGCTTTGGAGTTTGATGGTAAAGAAACGTGCTTGAATTACGCCGTTTTTAAGCTTGGGTTTTATCT
>JBGCEN010000129.1:0-9925 GCA_045106435.1 Rhodothermales bacterium | reverse complement strand
TTGAATCCGCTTTTTTATTTGCATCAGTCGGGCTGCGCCCTCGTGTCACACGTAACGCTGCTATGCGCTCAAAAAGTCGTATCCAAAATCACTCAAAATCTCATCTCTCTCAATTGCGAACCTCAAATCTCAACAGTTTCTAAGAATAAAAACATCCCAATAACCCTAAACATTGAACCCAAACCCCGGAATGCGTCACAGCCTGCGCTGTGACGCTCGAGATTAGTTAGTGACAACCTTTTCTTCTCCGATCATGCTGCTGTGGCCATTCACAATTTCACGGGCAGGTTTTTCACTCTCAGGTATTTTAAAGAGTTCAACAGCATCAGTATCTGCTTCCAGCAAGAGCACCTCGTCCAGCACTTCATTCATGCGTTTGACGTAGCTAATCTTCAGGCCTTTTAATACACCTTTGTTGATCTCTTCGATGTCCTTTTTGTTTTTCTCAGGAAGCAGTACTTTTTTGATGCCGGCGCGTTTTGCCGCAAGTACTTTTTCCTTGATCCCGCCAACAGGTAAAACCAGTCCACGAAGCGTGATTTCGCCTGTCATGGCGATTGTATGTTTCACCCGTCTTTGCGTATAGATGGAAACCAGCGCTGAGAGCAGGGTAACACCGGCAGATGGTCCATCTTTAGGTACAGAGCCGGCGGGAATATGAACGTGAACATCCCAATATCTGAAGGCATCATAGGGAATGTTGAGCTTCTGGTAGTGGGCTTTCACATAAGAGAACGCAGCCTGGGCTGATTCTTTCATTACGTCGCCCAGTTGGCCTGTCAGAATAAGCCGGCCGTTACCTCTGAGAACAGAAGCCTCAATAAACAGAATGTCACCGCCTACGGGGGTCCATGCGAGCCCAGTAGCAACACCGGGTACTTCCGTTCGTTGCGCAGTGTCTGAGAAGAACTTCCGCGCATTGAGATACTCTTTGATATCAGATTCAGCAATGACAGCCGACTCTACTTCATCGGTTGCAACCTTCTTCGCTACACCACGCGCTACTGCGCCAATGGTGCGTTCAAGCTGGCGCACACCTGATTCTCGCGTGTAGCCGTCAATGATCAGATTGATCGCTTCGTCTTTAATGGAAAACTGTTCATCCTTCAAACCATTGTTCTCTATCTGGCGAGGGACGAGATAGTGACGCGCAATGGCCAGTTTCTCTTCTTGTGTATAGCCAGTGAGTTCTATTAACTCCATCCTGTCTCGCAAGGGAGAAGGAATCATATCCAGATAATTGGCCGTGGCAATAAACAGGGTTTTAGACAGATCGTAGTCTAACTCGAGGTAATGATCGTTGAACGTGTTGTTTTGTTCAGGATCAAGTACTTCAAGCAATGCACTGCTGGGGTCGCCTCTGAAATCAGAACCGAGTTTATCCACTTCATCCAGCATAATAACCGGATTAGAGGTGCCGGCGCGTTTCAGGGCTTTAATAATTCTTCCCGGAAGGGCACCAACATACGTTCGGCGATGGCCCCGGATTTCAGCTTCATCCCGAACACCACCCAGACTCATGCGCACAAATTCTCTTCCCAAAGCACGTGCAATGCTTTTACCCAGACTGGTTTTACCTACGCCGGGTGGGCCATGAAAGCAAAGAATAGGGGCTTTCATGTCTCCTTTTAATTTCAATACCGCAAGATACTCAAGGATGCGTTTCTTTACTTTCTCAAGGCCGTAGTGGTCTTCATTGAGCACTTTGTCGGCGCGCATGATATCCAGGTCGTCCTTGGAGAACGAATCCCATGGAAGATCTAAAATCCAGTCTACATAATTACGCGTAACCGCATAGTCCGGAGAAGCCGGATTGGTTCGTGAAAGTTTGTCAAGCTCTTTGTTCAGGGCTGTACGAACCTGCTCTGGTAGTTTCTTCTTTTTCGCACGCTTGCGTAATTCAACAACCTCAGCTTCGCCCCCTTCAGATTCGCCCAGCTCTTCCTGGATGGTTTTCATCTGCTGACGCAGCAAATATTCCCGCTGCTGTTTGTCAACATCCGTTTTAACCTTCGAGCGGATTTCTTCAGAAAGCTGCAATACCTGGAGCTCTCTATTTAAATGCTGCAGTACCAATTCGGCGCGTTCCGAAATCGGAATCGTTTCGAGTAAAATCTGTTTATCATCAACATCAACTTGCAAGTTTGATGCAATGAAGTGAATCAGAAATGTTGGCGAATCTATATTCTGAATCGCGTAGGCGGCTTCACTTGGCAGGTTCGGTGAAAGATTGACAATCTGAATGGCTAATTCTTTGATAGAGCGAATAAGTGCATCCAGCTCAATTTCGTCTAGCGACTGCTCTTCTGTGATGGGCTCAACATTGGCCTTGAAATAGGGTTCTGTCTGAGAGTAAGAAGTTGTTTTAAACCTGCGTTTTCCCTGAATAACGATGGACTTGGATCCATCTGGCATTTTGATCAGCTTCAGGATAGATGCAGCCGTACCAAATTCATATAAATCTTCCGGGGTCGGGTCTTCTACGTCGCTACTCTTCTGCGCAATTACACCAATCAACGTATCGTCTCCAAACGCATCTTTAACCAGCTTAAGCGACGCATCACGACCTACTGTGATGGGGAGTACAACACCGGGAAACAAAACGGTATTCCTCAATGCCAGAATCGGGAGGGATTCCGGAATTTTAGAAGTACTCATCTCCTCTTCTTCTTCCGCGGTAGGGAGTGGAATAGATTGCTCGGGATCGTCCTCAATCAACATATATAAGTCAGAATCAATCATATTACGCCGTTTACGTAAAACTTAAAGCCAATACGCTCAAGTGAAAAAGCAATAGTAAATATGTAGGTTGCTCAGTCTGCCATTTTGCCGCACACAAGACTGAATCTGAGCTATTTGGGCGGGTTCAAAAACTAGGCCAAAGGGAAGGTTCTGCCATTGTGTCGTAGTTCTTGTCTTTAAATCCCTTTGGGTCGGACTTCTTGGTTACAAGATAGTCAAGATAAGTAAGCGAATTCTCAGAGTATGACACTATTCGCTATAAATCCGTTGATGGCCGGGAGGGCCCTTGCTTGCCCGTATTCAAATTGAAAAATCAAGAGCTGACATTTCCAATTGCTCTGGACTTTATTTGAACTTTGACAAACAATTCTAACTTCTTTTTCCCCTTGTCCAGCCGGCATATTGTACGAAGCGAAAATGTTAAAAAGACCGGGATATTGGTTCCGGTTTGTCAAGAAATCAGACCAGCTCATTAATGACTTTTTGCAGGTCGTCAAGGTGAAAGGGCTTGCCAATCACGGCATTGACTTCTTCCAGCTTTTCTTCAAAATCAGTATCGCCAGTGATTAATACAACAGGCATATTGGGAGTCGCTTGTTTGATTGCCTGGGCCAACTGCCGGCCATTCATTCCGGGCATGCCATGATCCGTAAAAACGATGTCAACTTTCGACTCATTTAAACGATCAAGTGCTTCGTGACCAGAGGCGGCAACCTTTACAGAATGACCTTGCAGCGTAAGGAGATTCGCCAGTACATTTCGTACGCCGGGCTCATCATCTACGGCCAGTATCTGGACCAGTTTGTTTTGGGTCGGCTTAAGCGTTTTAACCTTTTTAGCTTCCGGTATTTCTTCCTTTCGGAAACGCATCATGAATGTTGTGCCCTGTCCAATTGCAGTATCTACAATCATACGCGCGTCATGATTTTGGATGATGCTGTAACACAAGGAAAGCCCCAGGCCAGTGCCTTGCTTCCCCTTCGTTGTGAAAAGGGGTTCAAAAATGCGTTTTTTAGTTTTTTCAGACATTCCGTTGCCTGAGTCTGAAATTGAAACCACAACATCATTGTCTTCAACGTAGGTCCTGAAAATAAGCCGGCCTCCTCTGGGCATGGCTTGTACCGCGTTCGTGATCAGGTTGATGAACACTTGTCTTAATTCAACAGCTGCGCCAAAAATTTGGGGGACAGCAGAAAGCTCAAGAAGGGCTTCAATTTGTATTCCCTGACGCCGGGGTTCGTTGTACCAGTACGGCCGCGTAAAGGAGATGCAATCCTGAAGCAGGGACGATATATCCAGTAACTCAAATGCGGAAGACTTCTCGTTTCTAATGTATTTCTTTATGCTACGCGTCATTGCAGCCCCGTCGTGGGCGGCTTTTCTGATTGTATTTAAATAACTGGAGAGCTCGGTCCCTTCGTCAGGTGAGATTCCTGATTTTTCGATCACCTCGAAATTACCAAGTATGTTGGTAAGCATATTGTTGATTTCATGAATCAATCCGAGCGTCATCTTTCCAACGTTTTCTACCCGGTTTCGCTGGGTTTGACTGAGTACCCAGCTCTCTGGCTCTGCCAGAATCTCTCCCGTTACCGTAACCGAGGAGAGCTGCCCGTCTTCCTGTTCCTGATTATGGGCGACCGGAATGAAATGGAGAAGAATGGGGAGGGGCTCGTCTCTGTTCTCGATGTTTGCAAACAAAATCTGGTTGGTGACGAGGGTGCCGGCGGTAGCCTCATTCAGATATTTAATAACCATATGCTGATCTTCGGCCGGCAAGTCCTGCCAAACGTTCTCCTCCTGCCCTAATAGTTTTTGCCAGGCTTCATTTCTGAAAGTAATTTTTGCATCAGGGGTAAAGGTTGCAACGAGGAGCTCAGTGGCCAGAGGGACGGCTGATTCTTTTTTTGTTGACATGACGCTTGAAAGTGCTTGAAAGGTGTACAAAAGAAGTGAAATACCCTTTTCTTAGCAAAGAAACTGCTGATACTTCAGAAGGGATGTCAGTCTTGAGAATTGCAAAAAAGTCGTATGATTTGCAAAAGATGAGCTAAAGAATTGCATGCGCTCATCGTTGGTTGTCATTCAGACTCAACTAATTTGGCATTGTTTCAGTTTGTGCTGCTAGCTCATGAGAATAAGAAAGATCAAGGTAAATCACGCCGGCCATAGAGCTGGCGCGGGGATAATGATAAAAGCTCTTGTCTTACTATTAAGCGCGGTGTATTTGCAAGGATGCATCTCGGCAAAGACAAAGCATGCAGCTCCTTTTGTACCTGATGATTTTCAAGTACCGTCCAGACTGGTCACTGATGTATTTGAATTTCGCGTTTTGACAGTGGCTGATGCTGAGGCAGACTACGAGGCAGTGATGGAGACGCGGGAAAGACTGCGTTCAATTTTTGGCGGAGAATGGCCGGCTGATAATTTTACACTGGAAGAAAATAAGGCTGATCTCCTTGCACATGAAGACGCTTTTAAGCAAAGAGCCGCCTTCACGTATACCATCGCTTCTTTAAGCAGCAATGAGCTCCTGGGGTGCATCTACATCGTTCCTGGCGCTGATACCGACGCGCAGGTGATTTACTGGGTGCGCGAATCGGCCTATAAACAAGGACTGGAGCCAATGATGCTGATGCATTTAAAAAATTGGCTTGAGTCAACGTGGCCGTTCCAGACAATCACATACGTAGGGGATTTGCCATAAGTCGGGGCGTCTTGAAATGATTAAAAATGCCGAACGCCCAAATTGACAGAGCATGACAAGATTTTAAAAGAATTACCTCGTACCCTGAATTTACCCTAACATTCTCCCCTATACTACCGGATAATGGATGTCGACACAATTTTGCAACAAAATTACCGCCGAATTGAGGGGTTAGTTCGCACCTGGAATGCCTATAATAAGATCACCCCGCTACGTAGTCTCTTTTGGTAGCAACCTGTTTATAGAAATGAATTCTCACCCGAATCCGCTTACGCTCTCCATCTACAACGCTGACGCTGACTATTTGTACCCGTGTTTTAAAATGGAAGAAGTCGAAAAAGCTCTCGCCAGAATGACGAGAAAGCTAGGATTCCATCGTGTATACAGCCTTGATTTGCCGGCGGTTTATACTTTTGAGTATGATGATCTTCGGCTCATGGTGATGACAACACCAAAGGTATTCCACAATGATCGTCTGTGTTATGCATTCAGTGGTGTGCTGATTAAGAGTGACGATTGGGCTACTGAGTCTGAGTCGCTTGGGCAGAAGGAAGATGAAGATGTGTCGACCTGGAGAAACCATCCAAAAGACTTCTATCAGGACTTGCTAGACGCTGTTGCAAATCTGCGCCCAGACATGTGGTTGCCAGAAGGAAAGCGCAAGCTACTCGGGCCGGCAACAACCTCAACAAAATTCCTTTCTGGTCCAGTTCGCCGACTATTGTGTGCTTAATAACAGGCTTGGTTCGATTGTAGAGCATTGTTATTAGAGCTTATCCAAACATTCAGTTGTGTACCATATACGTATGGTTGATGTCAAAATATTTGTACAATGAGCCAGGGACATATCTAACGTCTGGCTCGGTGATGCAGGCAAGAGGGGAGTAGCGGGCGGCGAATGCGTCATAATTCATTGTAGAGGAATACCAAGGAATCTTTCCATAAATTCAGAGGCAGATGGACGATTCTCAATATTCTTTCCTTCATAATGAAATCAAAAACGCTCTTTCTGGTTGTGCCCGGTGTAGGAAGTGAAGAAAAGGGCGCAACGGTCAGGAATTTCGCACACAGCTACGCGATAGTTTCAGGAGATCCTATCGTGGATAGTGCAGATGAGTTGGTGTTATCTGACGATGATGCCCTTTCTGAAGATACGATAACAAGTGATGCACCCAATCCATCATTTGCACAAGAAGAGGACATCGAAGTTTTTTCAGTGCCGACATTAACGTCTACGTCGGCCACGAAGCAGAATGAGTTCGCTGAGCTGTATTGGGATGATTTGTCCAATGTGAAAGGCTCATTGTGGGGGATTGTCAAAGGTATTTTTGAAGTGATCCTGGGACTTCGATACTTGATCCCACCGCTCGAGAAGTACGGGAAAGCAATTTGGCCGGCTCGATTCAGCCGGCTCTTTTTTATGCTCTTGCGTGGACCCATTCTGGCTTTGAGCACTATCGCCGTGCTTAACTGGGTAATTATCGATTTGGTTTTTATCGCCAGAAGTCAGTTTGAAAAAATTGGGTACACAGCCGAAGTGTTACTGGATGAGCATGTTGCAACAATGCTGGGCATTTTTAACCTGATGCTATTTTTTGTTCTACTCGCCCTTCTGAAACTGGGCAAGAATCCTTTTTTCAAAAACTGGACGTGTAAGTTTTTGCTGGTTCTGTCCTTCATTTATGCTACAATTCTACTGTTCAAACCTGAGATCGGCTTCTTTTCTTATACAGATAGCCTGGGCATGTTTGCGAGCCTGTATGCGTCATCTCTTGGTGGGTTGTGGTTTGTAGAGAACATGCTCCTGTTTTTGATTCTGGTACTGGTGCTTCCGGCATCTTTGTTTAAGGGCACCTCCCGAAATAGCCAGTTCACCTGTGTATTGTTGCCTCTGCTCAGCATGATGTTCTGGATGGCGCTCATGACCGTTACGCTGGTGGGTATGTATCTGGCAACCCCTGAAAACATGCAGTTTGGTTTACAGGAAAAGCTGTTGTCAAGATCTCTTCCGACAGCAGGATGGATATTTGCTGCTTTACTGATCATTGCCATTGTGGCCGGCATTGTCTGGTTTATTCGCTCCATGATGATTACACGGGCATTAAACGAATCCACAGGAAATTATACAGATAAAGATCCGTTGCGCATCGTGTTAAATCCTGCTGTCTCGATGACAATCTATGCGGTGACAATTTTTCTGATACCCATTGCGCTTGCTGTGTTGTGGACAAATGAATTTGCCTTGCCGATCTACATGCAAATAGCCCTCCCTATGGATTTGGTCGAAATAAGAACAGAGGTGAATTCCTGGATCAACAGTTCCTGGTTGATGATGACAATCAGAGAATGGACGCCGGCCATTAATGGCTATGTGATCGTAATGATCACAGCGCTCATTCCCATTTTCAACTACAACAAAGCAGGTGTACAGCAGGGGCTCGGCATTTTTCTGGATGTGATAAACTACTTTCGTCCATCACCTGTGCAAGAGTATGCGTGGCGGATCAATACCTATGATAAGCTGGAGTTCTCTGTCAGGAATAAAATTCTGAACAGATTAAGAAAAGTGACCGGGTATTATACAGATATATCAGCGGGTGATTCGAAATACAATCTTGTGGTAGTCGCTCATAGCCAGGGGACTGTTTTGGCGCTTGATTTCCTTACTAATCCTGCGTATAACCAGACTATCCATAAGTTCAAATCTGTAAAACTGGTTACGATGGGTTCGCCGTATAGCCACATCTATGAGCACTATTTCCCGGGGCTTTTTAATGAGATTGTACCATTCAATAGGGAAGTGCACGTAGAAAAGAGCAACTGGATAAATATCTACAGAAGTGATGATTACATCGGTACACACATCTCCGTGAAAAACGAAATAGGCGCGCCGGCCTTTCTGGGATTGCCTATGAATGTAGAAATTGGGCGTGGATCTCACACCGGGTATTTTAAAGACAAACGCGTGATTCCGAAGATTTACTCTTTTGTGAACAGCAAGGCAACTGTAAGATAGTTTTGTTGCACGATCATCATTTCATCTCCAGCAGATGAAGCAAAAAACAATGACCTGTATTGCCATTACTCTTTCACAGGACTACATTTTGGTGAAGTCATTTACACTTACTGTGAGTTTCCATCGCTTGATAGACATGTGATAGTGCAGCCTTGCTTAGGCATTGCCTGAAATGGTCTTAAATTCTACTTGTTCGTTATGCTCGGACTTTTTGCAAAGTCGTTTGGGGTTGTCAGTGTTCTATTCCTCTCTATAATGGTTGCTACGCTGGGATCTAATTTCTCCAGTGAAAAGCTGCCAGGATCGAGGGCAAGTTATTATGAAGTGATGGCGGTTTTGTCTGGTGATCAAACCAATGTGAAACTAATGAATGAAACAGACTCTTTGGCGCTGGTTGCGTTTTACAAAGAGACTAACGGTGGGAATTGGTCGAACAAAAACAACTGGCTCACGGGGCCAGTAACATCCTGGTTTGGCGTAACGGTCACAAATGGGCGTGTGACCCGGTTGGAGCTGCCGCTTAATAATGTGGCATTTACAGGTCAATCCTACGACGAACGAATTCTCCCTGCGGAAATAGGTCAACTGACTGAACTTGAAGTGCTTAATTTGGAGAGGAATGATCGCCTCGCAAGGATTCCCCCAGAGATTGGTGAACTGGTTAACTTGAAGGAGTTGAATTTGGCTGGTTGTCACACCTCTGGTAACTATGTTGATATCGTTAAGCTGGTGAAGCTCGAGAAGTTGAATCTGAGCCTGAATACTTTTGGTGGAGAATTGCCGGCAGAGATCGGTAACCTGATTCATCTCAAAGAATTAGACTTAAGCGGACAATCAAATAGTAATTTTAGAGGTGCCATTCCTGCTGAAATTACCAACCTGACCCAGCTCGAAATTTTAAACCTGAGCGACAATTATTTGAGCGGTCTTCCAGATCTTAGCCCTCTTGATCCGATCATAGGGAATGGTGTTTTATCCGAAGTTATTATTGACGATAACGCATTTACATTTGGAGATATCGAGCCCAATTATTCCTTATCCTTTGCATTTTCGTATGCGAATCAATACCTAAAAGGCCCCATTGATGAGTACGAAGGGAACGAGCTTACGCTGTATGCCTCTGTAGGGGGGGCATTCAGTCAATACCAATGGTACAAAGATGGCCTACCTATCAATGGTGCGACGGGCGAGCGATATAAAATAGGGCCTGTGACGCGGGATGTTGTTGGACAATATGAAGTAGAGGCTACAAATACGCTTGTCACAGATCTAGTACTGAGATCTTTTCCATGGGAAGTTGAATTTATTGAAGAATATACATCCAAATGGTTGGACATTGGCGCGTATCACCATGCCTATTCTGAATCAGGGGCGAGGCATTGGGGCTCGCAAGCGCCGGCGGGCATGGAATATCCGGCCATTTTGAGGCATTCTGGTCATATCATCTCTAATGCATTCTG
>JBGCEN010000128.1:0-6925 GCA_045106435.1 Rhodothermales bacterium | reverse complement strand
TTTGTTGTTGATGCCTGAAACAGCGACATGTAAATACTCACATCAAAATTCTGCTATATATTCTCGCGTATCGCGGTTTTTGCCGCCAAGGTTAGGGAAGGGTTAAAAAAGAGTTGTGTTAATGAGGGGTGGAATATCGAACATCCAACAAGGAATTTTGAATTTCGATGGGGTTTGGGGAGGGGTTCTGCATTTCAGTTAGGCTGGGAGAACACGCCCTGATGTATGTTTGGCGGAATTTACTTTTTGATGCCAGGAAAAACAGATTTGGAAATTTAATTAATCACTGTCTACATTACTGCATTCCCCATCTATGCAGTTGTATATGTTAGATCAAGTGTCCGCTGTCCGTATTCGCATATTTATTTCTTCACCAAGTGACGTGCGCGAAGAGCGCGGCGTGCTGGAAGACCTGATAAAAAACGACCTGCAAGCCACGCTTGGTCGGCAGCATAACTTGTACCTGGAACCGATGTTGTGGGAAAACATGGTGAGGCCAGGGCTTGGTGATATCCAAAAAAGAGTCTTTGAGGAGATGGGGCCTTACGACATTTTTGTCGGCCTCTTTTGGAAACGGTTTGGTACCCCGACTTCAGACCATGAATCAGGCTCTGAGGCGGAGTTTCGCGATGCTTATGCGCGGTGGCAAGAGGACAACAGCCGGCCCGTGATGATGTATTTCTGTGAGCGGAAGCTTTTGGTGGATGTTGACACCGATCCAGAAGATGCAATGGAGCAGTTTCGGCAGGCGCAAAAGCTCAAGCAATTTCGTGAAGAACTTGGGGGCAAAGGTTTATACTGGACCTATACGGAGTTCAAAGAATTCGAAAGGCTTGTAAGCCGGCATCTATACGACGTGATTCTAGATCTTGTAAGAAGGCAGAGGCCTGTCGTTGAAGTCAACCCGGTAGTAGAAGCTTCTGAAGCACTGCACTCAACCGACCCCTTGCTGCTTTTGCCGCCTTTGCCCGAAATGGATTTGCCTGCAACACCTTATCGCCGGCTTCAGTACTTCCGGCGGGAAGATGCCGGGGTGTTTTTTGGGCGGGGCCGTGAGATTCGGGCACTTTTTGAAGCCTTGACCAAACGCTGGAGTGATCCTGTTGCGCTGTTCTATGGAGAAAGCGGAGTAGGAAAGTCATCCCTGCTGGCTGCCGGTGTGCTGCCCCGTCTCAAGGCCACCCATGAAGTGCGATACGAGCGCCGGGATCGAGACCTCGGGCTGACTGGAACGCTGAAAAAAGCACTGCATGGTACTACGGATCTATACGAGTCCTGGCACCAACTGGAGTCTCGTGCACAGCGGCCGCTCATCGTAATTCTGGATCAGTTGGAAGAGTCCTTTACGCGGCCGATGCAGGAAGGTCCGAAATCTGAAATCGCAACCTTTATTGCTCAAATTACGCCGCTGTTTGCGGATCGGGATAAGCGCCCAAGAGGTAAGTTGTTGTTGTCTTTTCGGAAGGAGTGGTATACAGATATTGAAGCACGCTTGACCGAAGCCAATCTATCTTTTAGCAAGATGTATCTGGAACGTCTTGGTTTGCAAGGAATTGTTGAGATTGTACAGGGGCCTGCCAGTAATGAGCGGCTCCGTCATAAATACAACCTTACGGTTGAGGATAATCTTGCAGAAATGATTGCTGCAAACCTGATCAAGGACCAGGAATCGCCCATAGCACCAACGTTGTCGATTTTACTTGCAAAGATGTGGGAAGCCGCTTCTGCACAAGGAGATGCAAATCCGGCTTTTACACAAACGCTGTATCTGGAATTGGCTTCACAGGGCTTGCTACTAAGTGATTTCCTGAAAGAACATCTTGAAGTACTGAAGAAGTGGAATACTGATGTTGCTCAATCCGGGCTTCTCCTGGATGTGCTTAATCATCATACAACAGCGCTTGGGACAGCTGAGGCCCGTACGTATGGAGCACTCATAAAACGTTATCCTCATCGCGCCGAGGTACTGGATCAATTGCTACTGGAATGCCAGTCCTCCTCTTTGTTGGTAGGGAGTCAAAGTCAAGATTTGCAGCATAATGCAGAGGCTGTTACCAGGCTGACGCATGATACTTTGGCTCCCCTCATCCGGCAGCAACATAAAGACTCTGATCGCCCCGGTCAGCGCGCTGAACGTGTTTTGCAAAGCAGGATGCCAGACTGGCGCAATGGTAAGAGCGGCCCAGCGCTCGATGAAACAGGATTAACAGAGGTGGAGCAAGGGCTTGAGGGTATGCGGGCCTGGAACGAAGATGAAAAGCGGCTCATAGCAACCAGCAGGAACGAGCGATGGAAGCGGCGGATGCAGCAATATGCGGTATACGGTGCAAGTGTGATTGTACTTGGCGTTTTGGGTTGGGTTTATCAGTATTCAAATCGACATAATGTCTGCAACGAGTCTGGTACGCCAGGTGAATGGTGTCGTGCTTGCATTGACTACCGGGGTACCTGGGGTGCTGAGCGTGAAGGAGAGGTTGCATCTTGTCAGGGAGCACAATTTGAACTGCCAGACACTTCTGCAGATTTTGTAAGGATCTCGGCCGGGACTTTTTTGATGGGTTCAGATTCAGGAGATTCTGATGAACAACCGCCACATCAGGTAACCATAACGAAGCCCTATCTGATGAGTGAAGCGGAGGTGACCCAGGCATGGTGGTATGCCGTCATGGGGGATAATCCCAGTTACTGGAAAGGTGCAGGCCTCCCGGTTGAGCAAGTGAGTTGGAACGAAATTCAGGTATTTCTGGAGCGACTGAATACATTGGAAGAATGTGTTGATTGTTATCGGCTTCCTACGGAGGCTGAGTGGGAATACGCTGCTCGGGCCGGGACATCTACGGCTTATAGTTTTGGAGACAGGGAGGAGGATTTGGAAAAATATGCGTGGTATTTTCAAAACAGCAATACAACTCAACCAGTGAAAACGAAACTACCCAATGTATGGGGGCTTTACGATATGCATGGGAATGTTTGGGAGTGGGTAGAGGATTGGTATGGAGCGTACCCAGATAGTATAATGGTAGACCCAACAGGACCTGATTCTGGCTCGGGCCGTGTCATTCGTGGTGGTGGCTGGGACGATCTCGCCAGGGGTGTGCGGTCTTCGTATCGTCCCTACATCGACCCCGGGGATCGCCACTTCGCCCTGGGTTTTCGTTTGGTGAGGACGGTTCCGTAGCCCTGTGCTCTTTTACCCTGTTACCTTTTGTGGGATGGGGGGCGAAGGGAAAGCCGTGCGAAGCCGGCCCCGAGGTGCCGAGAGGAATTATTGGCAATAAGCTTAGCTCGACATCTCGATGTTTAGACTTACTTTTCGAGTTTTAGGCGTTTAATTTACCCTTGCCTGGTTGGTAAACGGAGACGTAGAAACAATCGAAAAAAGACCTGATGGCGCTAAAAAGAGGCTTTGACATTTTTCTTGATGGATAAAGTCGAGCTTAGGGCGCGTGGGCATTTAGCCAGGAAAGAAATGTTTTTGATCAAATTTGTATATTTCAAAGCATTTTTTAGTTGCGTTGCAGCGCATCTCGCGAGAAAAATAAAACAGAAAGATGCGAATTAGGCGAAAAACAAAATTATTACGCAGAATGTCCACACGTCCTGGGGGGAAGCAGTGCTAAAAGACGCCCCTTTGGGGCGCATTGTAGCATGATCAACCCCGGCTAAACAGCACAAATCTTCATGAGGTTACGAGTGTTCACACTGCGTTATGATGAAATGCAGGGAGGATTCGATGAAACGCAGTTGCTGTCGTTTACGAAGGATAAAACGATTCTCAGTGTTTCCGATCATTTCTACATTCATGAAGGCGTGCCTCGCCTTACACTTGTTGTCACGTTCAATCTTGGTTTATTGCCCATACTGGCTCCAAATTTAGAAAAGCCCAAAAAAGCAAGGGATGATTCCTGGCGAAAGATGCTGCGTCAGGAAGATTATCCTATGTTCGATACACTGCGTGAATGGCGAGCGGAGCGTGCAAAGGCCGATGGCGTCCCGCCTTATGTTGTTTGCCTCAATAAGCATCTCGCAGAGATGGTGCGAATGCAGCCGGAGCGCCTTGCAGATTTGTCTCGAATAGAGGGATTCGGGAAATCGAAACGCGAAAAGTACGGTAAAGAAATCCTGAAGATTTTTGCAGAGTTGACGGATGAGATCAAGGAGGAAAACGTTTCGACAGATCAAGACCTGCCGGAAGAATCCGATGCGTGAAGAGTTGCCTGTATTCGTCAAGTGGATGGAGTTCTTGTCCTGGCTCCTCGATACTACCGAGAATTTTCCGAAGCGTGTCCGTTTTACTCTTTCCACACGAATTGAAACCCTGGCACTGGATATGGTAGAAGATCTTGTCGAAGCCCGCTATTCGCAAAACAAGAAAAAAATATTGGTTCGGGCAAACTTACGTCTTGAAAAGATTCGAATTCTACTACGAATCTGCCACGATAGACAATACCTGCCGCAAAACAAATACCTTTATGCGATAAAGGCCGTCAATGAAGTGGGAAAGATGATGGGCGGATGGATTCGGCAGCAGGCAGGCGAATGAAGCGGTCTGGACATTTATTCAATAAAATTGTTTCTCTGGACAATCTGCTCATTGCTGCCAGAAAGGCCTTCCGAGGCAAAAAAGACAAACCACGTGTTGCCGCATTTTATTTCAATCTCGAAAATGAAGGGGTGACATTACACCAGGAATTGATTGCGGCAACCTACGAGCCTCGTCCCTATCGCACCTTTACCATCTTTGAACCAAAGGAAAGACAAATTTGTGCAGCTGATTTCAGGGATAGGGTAGTACATCACGCGATTTGTCATATGCTAGACCCATTATTTGAGAAATCCATGATCTCGGATACTTTTGCCTGCCGTGTAAATAAAGGTACCCACGCAGCCGTGAACAGGGCCCAATATTTTGCCCGGCGGTTTCCTGTTTTCTTGAAGTGTGACGTTGTTAAATATTTTGCCAGTGTTGATCAAGCAGTACTGAGAAACTTGCTTTGCAGCAAAATAAAAGACAGACGCTTGCTTGCGCTGCTGGATCAAATCATTGATCATCCTTTGCCTGGGAGCTCCCAGGGCAAAGGACTCCCTATCGGGAATCTTACAAGCCAGTACTTTGCCAACTTCTATCTCGGGAAACTCGATCATTTTGTCAAAGACCAAATGGGCGTGAAAGGGTATGTCCGCTATATGGATGATTTTATACTGTTCGGAGAATCGAAGTATATCTTGAAAGAACAATTGCTTCAGATTCGCGAATATCTCGAAAACAGGCTTCTTTTAAAACTGAAAGACCATGCCTTGTTAATGGCACCAGTTGCACATGGCATCCCTTTTTTAGGATTCAGAATATTTCCTCATCTTGTTCGGCTCGACGGCAGAAAATGGTCAAAATTCAGGGCCGCTGTTAGAAAACGCGAGGAGCAGTATATGAAAGGAGAGATCGATGAAGATGAGCTTGCCCGGAGCGTATTGGCGATGATCGGTCATGTACAACATGCAAATACACACGAGGCGCGCAAGAAATTTTTTGCAGGATCAGCTTACCTGGGCTAGGAGTATGACAAAAGGGTATTTCCCGTAAAAGCTCGAACCGTGTCATTCGTGGTGGTAGCTGGAACAATAACGCCAGGAATGTGCGGTCTTCGTATCGTAACAACAACGACCCCGAGAATCGCAACAACAACCTGGGTTTTCGTTTAGTGAGCACATGGTATGGCCAGAGGGCGCCGTTCACGGATTGCGTTCGCGTGCACAAGGACCATGTCCAGGGAAGTATCCTGCGCCGGCCATAGCCGGCCAAACAACATCCTGCCCGTCGCGTCTGGTAGGTCTCTGATTTTAAAGGGATTCGAAAGAGGCAACGGGCTTTTATCTTGAAAAAATTTGTACCAGGTACGATTTGATTTTGAGGTTTCTATAAGCGGTTACTACATTGCAGCGCAGAATGCCTTGAGATCATCTACCATACTTCTAAGAATACAAACGCGTGACTGAGAACCTGATGAGATTTAATCTTCACATTGAGCGAGCGATCTTTTGGTGTTTTTGAATCCGCTTTTTTATTTGCATCAGTCGGGCTGCGCCCTCGTGTCACACGTAACGCTGCTATGCGCTCAAAAAGTCGTATTCAAAATCACTCAAAATCTCATCTCTCTCAATTGCGAACCTCAAATCTCAACAGTTTCTGAGAAGCAAGGTATGAAAGAGTACCATTATCAAAACCTGCCTGATGGCTGATATTTTCATTTCATACAAGCGAGAAGACCGGGAATGGGCGGAGGCATTGTCCCAGGCGTTGGAGACTCAGGGATGGACAACCTGGTGGGATACACGGCTGGCCGCCGGTGAAAGCTTCGATAGGGTAATTGAGCAACATCTCGATGCGGCAAAATGCGTGATTGTGCTCTGGTCGAAGCTGTCTGTAGAGAGCCGCTGGGTCATTGCGGAGGCTGGTGAAGGGTTGGAGCGTGACATCATTGTACCTGTGTTTATAGAAAACGCGAGGCCGCCGCTTGTATTCAGGCGTATTCATACAGCTCGATTGACGGGCTGGGGGAAAAGCGCTGATGAAGCGGTATTTAAAAGTCTGGTGGGAGATATAAGCCGCATTTTGGGGCCTTCACCGTTGGGTATTGAGCAGCTGGAAATACAAAACCGCGAGAAGGAAAAAGCTGCAAAAGCGCTTGAGGGCAAACAGAAAAAGCAAGACGAAAAGGAAGGGCGCCAATTGATACCTAAACGGCGGAGCAAACCTGTAGCAGATACGTCGTCATTGCAGCCGGATTTCGTTCAAAATTCTGCCGGTCCGCCATTAACCAGGTCCAAAGAAATAACCCACCAGGGCATCGGGTTTGTTCTAATTCCTGAAGGCTCATTTCAGATGGGTTCAAATGATGGGCACAGTGATGAGCAGCCAATACATCAG
>JBGCEN010000127.1:0-5293 GCA_045106435.1 Rhodothermales bacterium | reverse complement strand
CATAACAAGTACCTGAAACACTGAAGGTTGTAAGAACCTGTCTACGATCTATTTCCGAGGCGCATTGTGCGCCCTTTTTGCCCATATCTGCGTTCCTTTTTGCGCCCGATGCGCTGCATCGAACACAAAAAGCGCCTTGATTTGAACAAAAATTGCTGCAAATGCAATCTCGGCCATAGATCGTAGACAGGTTCTAAGTGACCCGTCCATGCGTATTTTGAGGCGCGGGGAGAGGCTTGCTACATTGCTTTATAACCGGATTTTTTTCGAAATCAATATGGATCCTCTACGCCATGCAGGTAAAAAATATGAAAGCGCTAAAATGTGACCTCTGCGAAGTAACAGCGGCAGGTGAAACCTTCGAAGACTGGATGAAAGCACTACAACCGCATTACATGGAGGCGCATGCAGATGTAATGAATGCCCCCGGTCAAGGAAAAGAGGAGATGGAAAAGTGGATGACTGAAAACAAGGCACGATGGGATGCTGAGGCTGCCTAGAGTAGCCTTGCTTCACGGGGGACGCGTAAGTCTCAGTCGAATGTAATGGCCAAGCCGGCTGGTTCGTTTACGGAGTGAACATAGGTTGTCATAACCTGCTTCGATCTTGTGCCAGTCACTCTTGATCTGCCATACTTCCCAATGAAATTGACCCCTATTATCGATGCCCTGGCCTCCCAGTATGAGGCCGCCCTTGAAATGCTCCGCGCCGCCATCCAGGCCACACCAGTTGAAGTTTGGGATAGCGCTGACTATGAAAATCGGACGTGGCGGCTTGCCTACCATGTCCTCTATGGCACGAAGATGTATCTCGCCTCTTCGCCTGAAACATTTTTGGTTTGGGAGGGCGTCATCGAAGGCGCGGAAAGCCTGGGTGGGCCCTGGGAAGATCCGAGCGCGACTGTCGTTCTTGAAGACGTGCATTCTGTTGATGAACTTGTGGCCTTCCTCGAATCACTTTTGGCCGAACTCCCTGAGGCCATCGCTGCGCTGCCTCTGGAGGCCGATTCAGGATTCGAGTGGTATCCATTCTCGCGGCTTGAGCTACACCTGAACAGCATCCGGCACATTCAGCACCACACAGCGCAGATTATTGAGCGGCTCCGTTCTCATGGCGTTACAGGAATCGAATGGGTCAGCGGCGCCGGCGCGGTTGAGTGGTAAGAGGCCTAAAAGGCATGTTATTATGCTAAACGCATATGGTGCAGACAGAATAATCATTCCTGATGTTATTTAGGAAAACGCATCTTAAACAAGGTAATCCAGGTCCTTTATGGCACCTCCTCTGATGTTTGTGAACAAGAAGGCGTTACTCCTGGATATGAACGGCACCTTCATGTTTGGTGAAGATAGATTTGGTGATGCCGAAGATTTTTCAGTGCAGTATAACAAGCTCGGCGGAATGAGGTATGCAAATGAAATCAACTCAATAATTCGAGCCGCATATGATTATCTCGACGTGCGTTATGTTGACGAGACGTATCAACATGAATTTCCCTCCTTGGAAACAGCCATTCGAGAGACCTTCGACGGGAGCATCGAGGCAGATGAATTGAAGCTGATTGTTTCTACATTTGCATACCATGAACTTGGGTACATCCCGGACGAATATATATCAACCCTTCATGAACTAGGGCAACGCTTTATGTTGGCTGCTGTCATTGATATCTGGTCGCCAAAAGATTTATGGTTGGATGTTTTCACGCGTGCGGGGATAATCGATTTATTCTCTGCCCTGTTTTTTTCCTCAGACCATGGGATCGTCAAGCCCTCTCCTAAGCCGTTTGAATACGTACTTTCTGAACTTGAAATTGGTAGGGGCCAGGCGGTCATGATTGGCGATTCTCCTCGGCGTGATCTGGGTGGCGCAAAACGCGCCGGCATTGATTGTATTCTAGTAGGAGGTGCAAAGCATCCAGACGCCTATATGAGTTTAGTTGATTTGCAGGAGTTTCGCCGGCTCCTGTAAAATTGCTGTTTGATGGTGCGAATGGCGGGCTACTACGGCTAGTGAAACTCAAATTCTGAGCAAAATAACCAAACCTTTACAGCTACCAGATTGTAGTTTGCTTACATGTCTGTATGCGTGAGAGGTAACAATGCACAGAAGGGTAGCTTCTCCTTGAGTCGTTATTACAAATGCTAAATTAGCCTGTTTATGACCTGTTCACGTTCGTTTTTCTAGTGCAAGTCAACTTGAACGAAATTGCTTCATATTTGAATAGCTGAATTGAATCAAAGCACATAGCTTTTTAAAGGCTTGATCAATTAATTACTAACAGTTACTATTTATATGTCCGCATTCAGATTGATACTCAGTTATTCTGTTCTAGCAATTCTCTTGCTGCTTGGAGGTAATAAGTCAAATGCTCAAGATGTTGGCTTTGATATCAATATTGGTAAGCAGTATACATTAGCTTCAGAAATTCTTAAGGAAGAGAGAACCTATTCCGTTTACCTTCCTGCTTCGCATGGCGATTCTACATTGGCTGAGTCGTATCCAGTTTTATATGTACTTGACGGGGGCTGGTATTTTGAAATGGCAGTAGGCCTTGTAGCATTTTCTAAAGGAGCCTTCCGGCTACCGGAAACCATTGTTGTTGCGATTCACAGCACCGATAGAATTAGAGATTTTACCCCGAGTAATTCAAACCTCGACATGTGGGGCAACGAAATTCAAGGTATGGAATCGAGTGGAGGGGCTGATCTGTTTATCCGGTTTATGCAGGAAGAACTCATTCCGGTCGTTGACGCTACTTACCGAACAATGCCGCATCGTATTTTGGCCGGCCATTCATTTGCTGGACTATTGGCAACGCATGCATTTCTGACCGGCAACAGTAATTTTCAATCTTATATTCTCATTGATCCAAGCTTGTGGTGGGATAATGCAATGATGATTGAACAAACAATCGATTACTTGAATGAACCCCGCATAGTTGGAAACACAGTCTATCTTTCTTCTGCAAATGATGAGGCTACTTCTAAAACAAGTAACGCTCCTCATATAGAATCTATAGATGCTTTTTGGCATGCAATTCAATCCGGCTCTACATCTAGGACCCGAAGCAGTTACACGTTCTTTGATAAAGAAACGCATGCCTCAGTTGGGATACCTGCGCTATATGAAGGGTTGTCCTTTCTCTTTGATGGCTATCGCCCTGCTGACAATGTCTTTACTGAGCCAAGTCTTTTGAAATCCCATTTTCAAAGTTTCTCTCAGCAAGTTGGTACTGCTTTTCCTCCTCCAGAATCTCTAGTGCGTAATCTTGGTTATGGCAAACAATATGGTGAGGGCGATATTGAATCATCAATTGGATTTTTTTCTTTGAATATTGAAAACTATCCAGATTCCTATCACGCATATCATGTATTGGCTGTTGCCTACGAGCAATTAGGCAAGACAGAAGAAGCGATTCAGTACTATAAAAAGTCATTGGCTTTACAGCCAAACAACCTTGAAGCAAAAGAAAAGCTTACCGCACTTATGGAAGGGAAATAGATACGCGTTATAGATAAAGAGGGAATTGAATAATGAAGCCTGACTTCTCCTGGTGCGATAAAAAACGAAGCTATAGAGCGAAGTAGACCTTCTTGGCATCATGCGGGGAGGGGTTCAGTCTGGGATTTTTTATCCTGCTCTGTAAACCAAAATTGTTCAAAGAGTGTCTTATGTCTTTAAACAGCCTACCCACTCTTAAGCAACCTCATATGAAATTTCCTCTGTATGTATCCACTCTCATCAAGATGGAGCTCTGCCGCTCGCTAAAGAGGATTGGTTTTCTGATGGTGATGACAGTATTTATCGCCGGCTCAGCTACAGCACAACATTTCGCTGATCGGGTTGACGTACTGCTTACCGCTTATCATAACGCCGGCCATTTTTAATGGAGCCGTTCTGATTGCTGAAGGCGATAGCGTCCTCTATGAGCGAGGATTCGGTGAAGCTGACATGGCTTTCAATGTCCCGAATACGCCGGATACAAAATTCCGGATAGCCTCTACCACAAAGCAATTCACCGCCGCGCTCATTCACCTGCTCGCTGAGGAAGGACGCCTTGATCTCGAAGCGCCCATAACAAACTATCTCACGCAATATCCTTCATCGCAGGGTGATCGTGTCACGGCCCTGCATCTGCTTACCCATACATCTGGTATTCCAAACTATACCAGCCTATCTACGTGGGACGACATCATGCGCGACCCGTATGCTCCTGATTCATTCCTGTCGGTATTTGCTGGACTTGACCTCGAATTTGAGCCGGGCTCCCAATTTAATTATAGCAATTCGAATTATTTTGTGTTGGGGGTTCTTATTGAACATTTGACCGGCCAATCTTACGCAGACGCACTCCGAGAGCGCCTGCTGGATCCGCTTGGCCTGTATGATTCTGGCTATGATACGGGCACCCAGATTGTCGAGCAGAAGGCGAAAGGCTACGTCCGGAATGGTGAGGAATATGCACCTGAGCGCTACATCGATGTCAGCCTACCCTATGCAGCGGGAATGATGTACTCTACAGTGCGTGATCTCCACCGATGGAAGCGGGCGCTCCATCAGGGGAAACCATTTCAGAACGCCGAGACACTCGACCAAATGCTGATGCCCTTTGGTGACAACCAGTATGGATACGCACATGGCCTGGGCGTAAACCGCAGAGGTTTTGGGGCAGATACGTTGCTCAGCATAGGTCATGGAGGCCACATTGAAGGATTCAATTCTGACGATCGTTACTTCCCCGAGCGGGAATGGACACTCATCGTTCTTGACAATACGAACGGCAATGTCGGGCGCATTGGGAATGACCTTGTGCGGTTACTTCTTGGGCAGCAAGTCAGTGCTCCGGAATAAAGCACTTCGTTTGTAGCCCCACCCAAAGCCCCAAGCAATACGTACAGCTTGAGCTTGACCGGTTAAAATATAGATCCCTATTTATCTGACGTTTCATTATTATCTGTTTTAATGAAAGTGATAGATGAGCTATTATGACAAGATCTCTGGATGATCAACTTGAGGAGTACAGAGGCCGGCGGTTCCTGGCAATGACGCTTGCTGGAGCAATCATGTGGACGATTATTGGTATTGCAGGGGCTCTTTTGGATCCTGTATATGCCGTCTGGATACTTTTCATAGGAACCGGGAGCATCGTGTATTTAGAACCTGTCTACGATCTATGGCCGAGATTGCATTTGCAGCAATTTTTGTTCAAATCAAGGCGCTTTTTGAGTTCGATGCAGCGCATCGGGCGCAAAAAGGAACGCAGATATGGGCAAAAAGGGCGCACAATGCACCT
>JBGCEN010000126.1:0-10897 GCA_045106435.1 Rhodothermales bacterium | reverse complement strand
AAATCACTCAAAATCTCATCTCTCTCAATTGCGAACCTCAAATCTCAACAGTTTCTATATGTTGTAACTCATCTTCTTATTTCGACGTAGAACGTTAATTGTGTAAATTACCAGCTGTCTGCAGCAAAATATAAAAATCATCTCTATGAGTTCACAGCCAGTCCGGGATATAGAAGCGGCTCTTCGTGAAATGCAAAACCTTGCAAAAGGCGGAGGATCAAACCCTGAAAAGATGTCTGCACCCAAAAAAAGTACAAGCGGTAAGAGAAGCGCAGCCGGTAAAAGAAGCACGGCGGGTAAAAGAAGCACAACAGGGGCAAGCCAGGACGCAACCCCGCGAAAATCTATCAACCCGATATCCTGGTTAATTAAGACTGTTTTTTCATTGGTGCTGGTCGTAGCCATTCCGTTTTTGCTGTTGATCAGGGTATCGCTGTATTTGAATGTAGAGCAGCAAATGAATGTCTGGCTTTCGGTGGGAGCCGGTGTTGGCGCTTCTACCCTGGCGCTGTTGATCTATGCGGCTTTTTTGCGCAAGAAGTTTATGGGGAACTGGGCGATTACTGGCAGAATGTCTAAAATGCTGCTTGCACTTGTAGTTGTATACAGTGGCTATTCATTGATGTATCTGTCAGGCACCAACGTGAAGTCCGAGGAAGTACGGTCTACGTACCTTTCTTTGCATCCTGCACTAAGAATAGCAACCAGTACACTGGTATTGGCCGACAGGAATTTGGTGGTAACAGACATGGCGCGAACACCAGATGATTACAGGACGATGGGATTGCCTGTGCTGGAAAATTCGCTTCATTACAAACAGGAAAATGGCTATGTAGAAGCCGTTGACATACGGACCGTTGGGAAATCTGAATGGGTTAACAAGCTGGTTCGATTCTATTTCTGGTCGATGGGCTTTAATACACTCCGGCATAACGGTACTGCAGATCATTTGCATATTTCCGTTCCGCAGATGTAAGCAGCTTGGGCGGTGGAGTGCTTTTTGGGTTATTCGCGGGCTGCAAAGTTAATAATCTGAGGTTTTGCCAGGCGTTGGTAATCTGCTGATTTCATTATGATAGAATCGGTTAATGAGCCGGCGTTGAAGGCAACGCGCTCATTGTTAAATACCGATTGATCTACATACAAATCAAGATCAAAGACAGGCTTGCCAAAAGGAGGGACAGCACCCGGTACAAGACTGGTCAACTCCATTAATTCATCTGCCGTGGCAAACCGTAGTTTTTTTGCGCCAAAGATTTTCTTGATCTCTTTGCTGTCAATTTTTTTTGCAGCACTGATAACAAAGAGTTGGAACGTCTTGTCCACTTTCATAACAATAGCCTTTGCGCCAATGCTGAGTTCTTCGTTACGAACGCGGGCAGAATCTTCAGAAGTTCGCGTGGGTTCGTGGTGCAATGCCTTGTATGTGATATTGCTTTGCTCCAGAAGCGCTGTGATGTGATCTAAAACGGAAATACTCATTTCAATGTTATTGTGTAAATCCGTTTTCTGTGTCTATTGGGCAGCTATCCGTTTCAACAGTTTCTCGCTTTAAATCGGTTTCCCAACATTCTTTGTACACAGAGCAGTAGCAAATCCTAAATTCCATGCCTCTCATGGCAGACTGAAATGCCTGAGCGTCTTCTGTCTTGAGCTGAATGGCTTTAACGACATCATTTGGCGCAAGCACCCTGCCAGATACAGAGCTCCAAATGAAAGCGACATCATCCTCCTCAGCGGCATACTGATCGAACAGTTGTCGCCAGTTCTTGAATGGCTTGTCATCAACCTTGAGCGATACCGTTTTGATCATCGCCGGCCCGATGCCTTTGTTATAAATGCCCAGGCTCGACTCACCATTGTTGTTGCTGGGTAGAATTTCAATAAAGGGCCAAACCGTTGCGTGTTGTGTTTCTCGCATAATTTGGGCCTGATAGATGGAGACGCCTAATGCGCAAACACTCAGGATAATTGCGGAGAGCCCAACTAAGGTCTGAGAATAAGCGGATAATCTGGACTTTTCTTCAGGTTGTGTCTTGCCCACGGTAATCACCTGTTACTGAACGCATAATGATAGCACCTGTAATCAAGGATGAACAGCATAATATACCAATTACCTGGGTGCCATTCTGATTGCGCCATCCAGCCGAATGACTTCTCCATTCAGCATAGTGTTTTCTATGATATGTTTTGCCAACATACCAAATTCTGCAGGATTTCCCAGACGAGAAGGGAAGGGCACCTGTTCTCCAAGGGAAAGTCGTGCTTTTTCCGGCAAGCCTGCAAGCAACGGCGTATCAAATATCCCAGGTGCGATTGTCATCACCCTGATTCCATCACGCGCCAGATCTCTTGCGATGGGGAGTGTCATACTTACAATGCCGCCTTTGGAAGCTGCATAAGCAACCTGTCCAACCTGGCCATCATATGCAGCAACGGATGCAGTATTGACAATAACACCTCGTTCTCCCTCTTCATCCGGATCATTTTTAGCCATCTGACTGGCGGCAAGCCGGATTACATTGAAGGTGCCAATGAGGTTTATCCGTATTACTTTTTCGAAATCAGCAAGTGCGTGTGGTCCTTCCCGGCCCACAGTTTTTGCTGCAATGGCAATGCCGGCGCAATTGATCGCGCCGTCTAGCCGGCCAAATACCTCTATTGAGGTGGCGATTGCCTGTTCAACATCACTTTCTTGCGTAATATCTGCTCTAGCAAATTTAGCAGCTGATCCAATTTCAGCTTCCGTTTTTTTTCCAGCGGCTTCATTGATGTCTGCCAGCACGACGTTACCGCCGGCTTGTGCGATTATTTCAGCCGTAGCTGCACCCAATCCTGATCCGCCTCCACTTACTAAAAATGCCTTGCCTTCTATGTTCATCTGAAGTCTTTTTTGATCGAGTAATAATAGTGCGCTGTTCTTTGCGCTGTTGATACGGTCTGGCACAACTCAAGAGGGGACTGGAAGAAAGGGAGAAGACTACTAACTAGCTCTCCATCTTACCTTCTCCTCATCCAATACTTATTGGCCGAATCAACCTGTCAATAAACCAGGGCATGTTCGTATTTCATTCAGATCTGCCGGTTTATTCATACATGTCGTCAATGTCCGCATTCGAGAGGTCAACAAGGAAGCCGGCTATTTTGTTTGTAACAGCATCAAGAAAGCGTTTTCCTTTTTCCTGCGTAGATTTAGCAGGATCTCCAATACCAGTGTCTTCGCTGGCCTGGCTCCATTCTCTTTGTGCCCAGGCCCATTTTTCGCGAAACGCCTTTATTTTGAAAGGAAACTGCTTGCCAGAACCTGCCTCAGCTAAAGGAGCCACCAGTTGTGGAGCAATATGCATCATTACGCTGGTTTCAAGTTCGCCGGCGTGGTCTCCAAGATCTTCGAAGTAGGGCTCCCATGGCTCAACGCCAAACCAGTCGATTGCACACAGGAATATCTCAGGGAATTCCGCCTGTAATTCGCGCAGCATTTGCTTGAAATTGTTACCTCCATGGCCATTTAAAACGAGTAACTTTGGAATGCCCTGATGTACAAGCGCGTCTGTGACGTCTCGAAGCACAGCAGCCTGTGTGCTCGGGTTCATATTTATGTCCAACTTGATATCAAGCTGCCCTGTGTTGACACCAAATGGAATAGTAGGCAAAACGCCAATACGTGCCCCTTTATCCCAGGCAATGCGTGCGGCCTCAGCGGCTATATAATCACATTGAATGTTATCTGTAGCGTACGGTAGGTGATAATTATGCGCTTCAGTTGCGCCCCATGGGAGAATAATCACTTCGTACGGCGTTTCTTTTACTACTTTCCAGGTCGTTTCAGCGATGATATATGGTCTTGGCACGGCGAGAAGTTTTGGTTTATTTGGGATGGTGAATTTGTACCGGTTTTATAGGCTATTGACCAAACGATAATAAGCAAAGCGAGCAGGAAAAAGAAGAGGGTGTTCACCAGATTTGCTAAACGTGCATTGGGATCAAGCTTGTCCTTGCTAAAAGTATATGCGACTAAACCTCCTGTATTTTGCCTGCTTTACTTGTATGCAACAGGCAAGGCAAGCTGTGCTCATTCTTGATTGATATATAGCTGATCGAGATACGGGGAACGAATTCTTAAGCATTGATTAAGTAAATGCTTACCTTCGTGATGAAGGTAGAATGCAGAAAGCTTATGCTAAAACAATTTGAAATTCAAAAATTTACATTTTCAATTTTAAATTCAAGACTTTACTCATTTTGATAAAGTCTTGTTCAGAGCGGTGGATTATGAACGACTCTTGTAGTTACTCAAAAAGGAACTTGACTTTGGTATTACTGTATCCAATCGCCTCTGATCATATCTTTTAGATCATTTCTACAATTCTCCTGTAATGATCAAAACTCTCCGGTGTCAGATGGCACAAATGGATGTGATGAATCGATTAGTAAGAGGAGAAAGTAAGTTCGAATAGTTGTGCGTAGACCGTCTTGTATTGCTTTCGCCTGATATTTACAGGCAAACGTAGACCCTCCTTTTTTCCCGGTTCACCCTCAATAAATGAACACGAAAGATGTATACCCTGGCGGTAAGGTTAATCACCGTGCCGTAAACATGGTTGGGAAATCTTTGGATTTTGCCAATGTTAATAAGGAATACCTTTTTGAGGGATTGGGCTATACTGCGCAGACGTGTCCCGAGTGGATCCCATGGAACTCCTGGGTGCAAGTTATTGATAGACTGGCTGAAGAGACAAAGACCGATGAAGCATTACGCGAAGTAGGATTTCACGTTTTCAAGGGGCCATCAGCAATGTTTCTGCTGCGATTGGTTGGCTTTTTTGCTGATTTAGGTACAATGTTGATGCGGATGAACGAATTGATCATGCGCTCCTTCTTTAAGGGCCTTGAATTCGAAACCATCATCGACAAAAAGAAGAATAGCGTTGAGGCGAGAATTACCATACCTGAAGATCTTGTAGCGTGCCGTGCATATTTGGTCATGTCATCGGCTGCTTATGAAGCTATTTTTAAGCAACTGAAAGTCAGCTACAAGGACTTTCAGTATTCCTGCACAGATAGAACAGCGGTATACACATTCAACTACAAAGCTTCGTTAGGATTTTTTGAGAGAATCCGAAGTGTATATCGTGTTATTGTGGGGGCGGATTATGCTGTAAAACGGATTGCAGATAATGAAGATGAACTGCGCCGGCGACTGGAAATTGTAGAAGCCGCAAGGGCTGAAGCGGTAGAGTCTCGCGAAAAAGAACATGCAGCCAGAGAGATTGCAGAAGAAGCATTGCAGGTCAGGCAACGGTTTCTGGCCGTGATGAGTCACGAGTTACGTACACCACTAAATCATATTATTGGTTGTGCTTCGATTCTATTGTCCGAAGAGATGGATGAGGATAAGCGAGACTATGTGGATATCATCCAGCGATCATCGTACAGTTTATTAGAACTTATTGAGCTCATCCTCGATTTTACAAGCGCCGGCACGTTGTCGGGCGAAAATCCACAGCGCCTCTCTTTATCAGATTTGCTGGATCCCATCATTGACAATGCTCGGTTTTCTTGTGAGCAAAAAAATCTTGTATTTGAATTCCCGATGCTTGAAGGTGATCAAACCTCGCTTGTTTTGTACGCCGGTCATCTGAAACGAATATTGAAGCTCTTGCTGGACAACGCGATCAAGTTTACAACCGAAGGCACAATCAGTCTGGAAATTGCCAGCCTTGATAATGATGAACTATGCTTTTCTATCAATGACTCGGGGATAGGGATTCCCGAAGATTGGCAAAAGGAAATTTTCAAACCTTTTAGGGCAGTTGATTCTTCGGATACCCGATCAGTCGGCGGTATAGGGCTTGGGTTAACCATTGCGCGAAAATTGGCGCGTGAGATTGGTGGTGATCTTGAGCTGTCCCAAAGCTCAAAGGAAGGGTCTAGTTTCATATTAACGATTCCAGTTAATATGAACGAGAATGAAGAACGTCAACAAAAGACCTCTACTATAGTCGTAGATGATTCAGATACGCCGGAATAATATCGTGCAAGCCCTCTGATGGCACGGCACGGAATATTGTAGTAGCTTGGCGTTTGTAATCTTACCGCATTTGTGTTGAGGCCGGCACTGTTAGTCTATTCACTATCCATCTATGCGAATCAGTACAGATATCCTCAGAGATAATCCTGATTTTCAGCTCATTGAGACGATGCTCTTTCGGCATCGCATTCGGTTTCTTGAAGATCATTTAGCACGGATGCGATTGTCCGCACGTGTTTTCGAGATTCCGTTTAATGAACGTGCGATCCGTGGGGAAGTGGCTGATGTGCTAAGGTCGCTGGATATGGATGCGTCCTATAAAATTCGGCTGACGCTGAATGTCATTGGCAAAGTCTCTTGCGAGAAAACCAGGATCTCCGCTGAAATTAACACTAAATCCAACGCTGTAAAACGCTTGTGTATTTCACCCGTTGCTGTCAATTCAGAGAATCTTTTCTTCTACCACAAAACGACGAGGCGCGAGCTATATGAATCGGAGTATACGAGAGCACAAAGCGCCGGCTTCTATGAGATCCTGTTTTTGAATCAGCATGGGACGGTTACAGAGGCCTCCAGGAATAACGTACTGATAAAAGTTGGGGATACAATATATACCCCGCCCTTAAGATGTGGACTGCTGGGGGGCGTATATCGCAAACAATTACTGCAGCGCTGTGGCAACATTATTGAAGCAGAGCTTAGCCTCTCTGATCTTAAACAAGCATCATCAATTTATTTGACCAATGCAGTGCGTGGGTTAAGAAAAATTAATGGCCCACTGGAATTGCCTGAACTAAGTCGGGAGGACATGTAAGCTTATAAAGAACAGAAGGTGAGACAGGAAGCACAATATTGTAATTGTACGGTCTTCCAATCTCACCTTCTTTCTAAGAACCTGTCTACGATCTATTTCCGAGATTGCATACCCTTTTGAATAAACTTTTGCGCGGGGATATCCCGCACAACGCCACGCATTTGATGGGATATCCCACACACATTATTGTCGATTTATCCAGGTCTGGCATAGATACCGAGACCTCTAAATATTACCACACTTTTCTATCTATGCAGATTAAGCCTCTTTTGTGGGCTTCAAATGGATAAAGTCCAGCTAAGTTTTCCTTTTCTTTCAGTGCCAGTTTTAGCGATCATGGCTCTATAGCAGAGACTTGAGACAAATAGCTTGAAGCTTGTGGTTTACCAATCCTTACATAGATCCCACATCAAGTGAGGGAAGACTATAAAAGAGATGCTCCTGGAATGACTGCCTGTTTCAACCCCTGTTTTGCATCAATAATAAATCGCTAATTCTGTAATTTCTATTAGCAATTAGCAAGTAATTATTTGCCATTTGCAAGGGTTTCTGCGACCAAGATGAAAAGCAAGCTGTAAAAATCCTCCCTTCCCCCCTATCAATTTTGTACGCGCAACCCACCAATGGACCAGCCGGATTCATTTAAAAACGCTATGCAGGCGTACAGACAAAACTGATGGAATCGAGGATAAAAGATGACAGCAATATGCGCCGTAGATGGATGCTGATTGCATCAAATATTGCCCTGCTATATAAATCTAAATCCCGATGTTACATACAGTATTTATGACCGAGTCTATTACAATTTCTGTTAGAAACTTCGGCAATTATTTATACACAAATAGTGGGCACTGATTTATGTATAGTACGAAGGGCATTGAAGCTGTAGCCACAATTACAGAGCTACGATCAAAAACATCTGAACTTGTTGAGCACGCAAGGGGCAATGAACGGGGCATTCTCATCCAAAAAAATAATGAGCCTTATGCTGTGCTGATCAGTTATGATTTGTACGCGCGTCTTTTGGATAGTGAAGAAGTTGAATTGGCTGATGTGGGTGTTGTTTGAAATTTGGTGAAGACGAGTAGTGAAAAGTATGAAGGGTACGAATAGTACAAAGGGTACGATAAGTACGAGCTAGAGCACGAAATATTATTTCGTACGCTGATATTCTTCGCACTATCGTACCCTTAGCAATGCATCAGTTTTTTCGCTTGCAGCGCTTGGTCAGGCAGATCTTCGAAAAGAATTCCACCTTTAAATCAATAATTTGAGCGCTTCTACGCGCTGGACAATTGACTCTCGGCCTTGCTTGCGATATTCCTCTGGCAGTAACGCTCTGTTTGTACATTCGAGTACAGCTACCAGGGATTGCATCTCAACTTCCAGTGGATAGGTAGGCGGAATAAAGTCATCCACAACGGCCTGAATATGCGCCGGCGTAACCTTGCTTTTGGCATCTTCTGCAGCGGCCCTGAATTTGGCGCGCGTAAAGAGCGCTTCCATGTCAGCGCCACTGAATGTACGATCCCCATTCAGCAATGCTTCAGGAATTTTGCTCATGGGAATGTTAATGCCTGTCCGTTTCATCATCACCTTGAGCAACTCCTCACGATCTTCGCGAGCAGAAGGGTAGAATAGAGCCAGATGCTCTTCTGCGCGTCCCTGTCTTTTCAAGTCAATCGGCATCAAGTCTGGGCGGGCCGTAACGAGGAAGAAAATAATGCGGCCACGGTGCTTGGAATTACTCATAAAGGAAGCAATTTGCCCAAATACACGCTGCGAAACACCCGAGTCGCCCGATGCACCGCGGTTACCGAGCATGGCATCCGCTTCGTCAATCATGACGGCTACGGGGGTCATTGCTTCCAAAAGGTTAAGGATTTTTTCCAGATTCCCTTCGGTTGCGCCCTGCCATTGGGAGCGGAAGTTTTTGAGCTTCACCATGGGGATCCCTATTTCTCCCGCAAAACAGGTAATCATAAAAGTTTTACCTGTACCAACAGGACCGCTAATAAGGTATCCCATCGGCATCACATCTGGCCGGCTGTTCTTGAGCGCTTTGGCGGCTTGTCGTAGATGTTCTTTTGCTTCTGTGTGGCCGGCTACCAGATCGAGTGTGTAGTCTGTTTCCACAAACTCCAGCATGCCGTAGGCTTCTGCTTCAATAAACTCTTTTTTGAGGTCTGATAAGGTTTCAAACGACAGGAAAGTTCTGTTCTCCATAACATCCGCGAGGATGGTGCGGAGCTGGATGTAGCCAAGGCCGGCGGTGTTCTGCGCAAAGGCAGACGAAGAAACGTCTGAATGCTCTTTGAACTGCTTCTCCCGATCCTTCACATACCATGATACAAATTCACTGCGCTCATCGTCGTTTGGCAATGAAATTTGAATCTCAACGGTGTGCGGACTCTGAACCAGTTGCTGATTCAGATCTTTGAGATTTTCGGTAAGCATGCAAATGGTGAAGTCATGCTCAATAAACGATGGGTCGTGCGACCATTTTTGCAGAAAGACGAGCGCATTCCGGTCTTCGGAAGAATACATCGACGCTTCAGCCATTGGGACAACGGTTTCAGCATAATCAATGATTACGGCAATCCGTTTGCCTTCATCGAGCCGCAGCCTGAAATAATTCTCCAGTACAGAAAAGACGCGCACCGGGTCTTTGGGTAATTTCTGGACGTAGTCGGTGCCAAAAATTGTATCGTATCCGGAAAGGGCGCGGTTGAAGTCTGATTGCGAGGCCTGGTCTGCAAAGTGAATGCCGCCAGAGCGATCATAGAAAATAATGATGTCACGCGCCGAGAAGAGGTCTTCAACAAGAAACTCGCGTAGCGGGATGTAATCTTTATTGCCGTTCTCATCTACACTGGGTACAAAATCGCGCACACTTCCATAGATGATAAATTCAGTAACAGTTTTTGTAAAGTATTTGCGCGCAAATTCTTTGGCCCATCCGGGGTAGTGAGATGTATACTGATCTATGGTTGAAAGCGTAGGCGTTTTGGGCGCCTTATCAGCAGGAGCTTGTCCGTTTGTACTGGATTTTGGTGCAGGAGTCGCCTTGGAGGAAGAAGGTTTCTTTTTAGCCGGCATATCGTCTCTTATAACTGTTCAGTGTGCAGAAGTCACCTGCGTTTTTGCAGCGTGACCTATGTAGATTCGTCGCTTGGGGTCGAAAGTTTCAATCAATATACGCGATGAAGGGAATTCTGGTTTGATTGGATTGAAATAAAGGTTATGCATTTTGTCTGAAATGTGTCTAGCTCCTTAAATATTCCCCCACAAACTCCCCTCCTTCGAAAGGAGGGGCAATCCTGATTTATCAGGATGGGGTGGTCCAGCCACATTCAACTATGCGACTCAACAACCTTGAATCACTGAAATCCTTCAGAAGGCAGCTAAGAAATAGGAGCACCATTGCCGAGGCAGTTCTTTGGCCTTATTTAAACAAGCGAAAATTCCTCGGCAAAAAATTCAGGAGACAGCACAGCGTAGGCCCATTTATTCTCGACTTTTACTGCCCCGATGAAAAACTGGCGATCGAACTGGATGGAACTGTACATGACTACAGTGAGCGAATTGGCTACGATGAAAGGAGGACAGTTTTCCTTGAGAAGTATGGTATACGGGTGGTCCGGGTCACGAATAAGCAAGTTTTAGAATCGGTTGAGGATGTGCTTGAATATATTGCTGGGTTCTTTGGTGATAGCTAGTGGGTTGACCACCCCATCCCGATTGTTCGGGATTGCTCCTCCTTCGAAAGGAGGAGAGTTTGGGGAGCATGTTTTTATATAATTGTGGGTGGTAAATCAAAGAGACAAAAAAAAAGAGGCATCCCGATAGGGAATGCCTCTTTTGGTAAGATCAATGTTGCAAGGATTACTTAAGCAACCGTAACCTCATCATTATTAAAGATATCCTGAATTGTATTCAGGAGCTCAACGCCTTCAGCCATTGGCTTCTGGAATGCTTTACGACCTGAGATCAAGCCCATGCCGCCGGCGCGTTTGTTGATGACGGCTGTGCGAACGGCCTGCTGCAAGTCG
>JBGCEN010000125.1:0-15104 GCA_045106435.1 Rhodothermales bacterium | reverse complement strand
AAATTGGACATTCCTTGATCGGTGTTCGATATTCGAGACGTTGTCCAAAAGGACAAAGTCCAGCTTAGACCTAGACAAATCAGCAAAGAAGTGCGCGGGGATATCCCATCAAATGCGTGGCGTTGTGAGCTGGCCTTTTAGCGAAGCGTTTAGCCAGGGTCTTGGGGCAGTAAAACAAAAAGATGACGTGACACAAACAGGCCCTGGGTATGGAATGCGCGATTGGGGATAAAAGCGTGCATTTTATTTGATGGGCGGCCTTTTTCGTTCTTTTTGGCCGCGCAAAAAGAACAAAACGCCCTGGTATCCTTCAAGGCAGTGTTCGTCCTTTTTGCGCGGCCCAAAAGCCCACAAAAGGGCGCCCGCCAAATCAATGCGCACTTTTATCCCCACCTCACTAATCCATACCCAGCGACGTTAGATACAGCTATGCCATGCCGGCCTCAGTCCCTGGCTAAACGCTTCGATAAAAGCCCCCGCACAACGCCGCGCATTTGGCGGGATATCCCCGCGCAAAAGTTTTTGCTCAACAGGGTGTTAAAAATGGATAAAGCTGTATTGCGATTATACAACGGAGCAACGCGTCACAGCAGTACTTAAGATTCAGAACAATTTCAAATGCAATTGCCCTGTTAAAAACCCTTCAAAATTGGACATTCCTTGATCGGTGTTCGATATTCGAGACTTTGTCCAAAAGGACAAAGTCGAGCTAAGTAGCCTATCCATGTACACAGAAACGCTTCAAACTGGAACCATTCTCTCAGCCCAATGAGCCGAGTAGGCTAAATACATCTGGCATTCTGCCGTTGCACCAATGGTTATCGTCCTTGTCTCTGTCCCTAATTTATACGGTACAGTACGTGATCCCTGGCGGTTATTCATGCGACTGTCTCGCACAACACCATCCCATTCAGTGCCAAACAGTTTTACGTCTATCTCGGCCGGCGAAGACATACCGCTCCACGAATACGTCTTATCCGCAAAGTTAATTTGATTGTCTGCAACTTTATTGTACACCACGCCAAACCTTGAATCAAAATCGAGGCTCTCATGATCAAATTTCTTTCCTCCACCATTGATTTCATATCGATACTGAAATTCACCAGAAGTAGACGTTCCCAAGGTCTTGTCGCAGGATCCAGTAATCCAAATAAATTTTGTTGTTAGTTTTAAATCGTAAACTTTCTCAAATTGTGGCTCCGGCTCCGTGTCTTCAGGCGTTGGAGTAACACCTGTTACGGTTTCGATACATCCCGAAATCAGCAGGACAAAAGCCAGCGTGAGCACATAAGAACTCTTCGCATTAAACGAGGATAAAAGATGCACGAGATTTACTGACGACAAAAATTTCATAACGAATTGCGGTGTTGCTTAAAGAGGTTAAGAGAGACCCTCACATAGGTCCTTCTTCTCTAGAAACAGCAAATCACCTCAAAACTGATAACCATCGACAAAACATTTTGAAAGGAAGCCCCCTCATCTCAATAGATATGAAATACTTCATCGCTTGCTACACATTCTTCGCTTTTGGCTGCCAGGCCGAACTACCAAAGCCCGGTACCGAGGTCCTCAGCCACCAGGTACTCTATGAAGACACCGAAGTGTATGCTGCATGGCCGGCTATTGTGCGCGCCTCAAATGACGACCTGCTTGTCGCCTTTACCGCAACCGAAGCACATCTTTCTCCAGACGGCAGAATCGTAATGATTCGTTCCTCCGATAATGGTGAATCATGGAGTGCTCCGGAAGAGGTCTTTAACTCTATTGTAGACGATCGGGAGTCCGGGCTGACAAGATTAAGAGATGGCCGGATCCTGGCACATATTTGGTCAACGCACTGGAAACGCGCGCAATATGAAACCCAGTACGACAACCATCAAACCAACGAGAGGGTCCAGCGCTGGATTCAGCAGGTCGATTCGCCGGCTTATTTGGCCGCGGCACAGCAACATGGGGCGTGGTTACTACTTTCTGAAGACGATGGCCAAACCTGGGGCCCGGCACGCAAAGGCCCTGACACTATTCACGGCGGCGTTGAATTGCAGGACGGATCCCTCCTGGTAGCCTCGTATCGACTCCAGAAAAACCACATTGGGGTCTATACGACACCCCATCCTGACTCAACGTGGACGCTCAAGGCCACAGTCCACAGTCCGATGCCTGACAGCATTCGCTTTGGTGAACCGCACGTTGTCCAATTAAATTCAGGACGAATACTCATGATGATTCGGCCTACGGCCATTCCTTACGACGACAAAGATCCCCGCCTCTACCTCTGGTTGAGCTGGTCCGATGATAATGGGATGACCTGGGCCAATCCAATCGAAACACCCTTATGGGGATTCCCGCCACACCTACTCCAATTACAGGACGGTCGTGTAGTTGTCGTTTATGGCCACCGCCGGCCTCCCTACGGCCAACGTGCTGCAATCAGTTCTGACGGTATCACATGGGATGCGGATAACATCATCACGCTCCGCGACGATGCTCCCAATCATGATCTGGGATATCCCGCATCCATTGAATTGGCGCCCGACACGGTTTTAACCGTTTATTATCAGAAACAACCTGAAGGGAAAGTAGATATCCTGGGCACTATTTGGGTTGCCGGGGATTACTAAGCATAGCCACTCTACTTTGAGCGTTTCGGTTGAAGAACGGGTTCCCTGGAATATCGAACACCCAACAAGGAATGTCCAATTACGAAGTGTCTTTCAAATCATTCAGCATTCATAATTCCTTGTTGGGTGTTCGATATTCAATTCCCTGCACAGATTAACGTTGCGTCATTCAGATAAAACTTAAAAATTACTTGAACACAGCGGTTAAGATTTTTCTCTGGCTGTTTCTTTTGACGGGACTGCTCGGTACGGCTTCCCTTTCGTACTCCACTTTTCAAGGCATCGATCCCTGTCCGCTCGTGTTTGCATTGCGCGCCTGTTACATCGTATTATTCGCATACTTTGCGATGACGATTGCACAGGTGATACGCTCTCGAAAACTGTCCAGACCCGTTTTTTGGAGCGCATGGCTGATTGCTTTTTCGTTTGCCGCCTATGGGTCACTTACCGAGTTTATCCAGGGGGATGTTTGCCCCAAAAGCCAGCCCGGAGCCCCTCTTTTTGAAATGCCGTTGTGTTATGTCTCGTTAATATTCTGCATCGCCATAGCCGGCGCATGGATTATACTGTATGAACGCCTGAAAGCCACCCGGTAATCGTCCTTATTTATTTAAGATTCTAGTAGATACATTCCTGTGAAAAAAACGACATTACGTAAACTGCTCCTGCTTGCAGTAATCCTGATTATTTTATTCTTGGCCGGCAGAAAAATCATCGAGTATTTTGTACAAGGCCCAGAACAACCACAAGGTGAAACGGATGTGCGATTCAGCGAAATACCCACGCAGTTTACGCATACTTCAGACTTTGAAGCAGCGCTTCCGTTTATGGGATTATCTGCTATCGACATCGACAATGATGGGATAGATGAGATTTTTGCCGGTGGAGGCACGGGGCAATCAGATGCAATTCTGAAATTTGAGGGCGATGTACTCATCAACACAACTTATGGCAGTGGTATTACCAAGGCAGATAATGACCCTACTTATGGAGCGGCATCTATCGACGCAACAGCCGACGGACTGCCTGATTTATTTGTCACGCGCGCTTCAGGTCTTTATTTCTACGAGAATATCGGGAGTGGCTTCTCTGGTGGCCAGGTAGACTTCCCTCTTGATGCCCAATCCATGCCGCTTTCTGTTGCCTTAGGCGATCTAAACAAAGATGGTGCTGTTGATCTGTATCTCTCAAACTATATTCGCCCTGAATATGTAGAGGGTGAAACGATCTTTAATGATGATGATTATGGCGGTGTTAACAGTCTCCTCCTTAACAACGGCGACAACACCTTTACGGATATCACAAAAGAGGCCGGCCTATATCACAAACACAACAGCTTTGTCTCGGTGTTTGTTGATTTGAATGATGATGGGCACAGCGACCTCGTTATCGCTCATGACACGGGGGTCCCGAGTATCTACAAAAACAATGGGGATCTTACTTTTGATGAAGTGGATCTCCCCGTCACATTTAGTTATCCGATGGGCATCGCCGTCAGTGATCATAACAACGATGGCCTGTTAGATCTGTATTTCAGCAATGTGGGCAATACACTGCCCAAGGCGCTTGTCATGGGAGATTTACGCGAAGACCAAACGCTCAATACAGATTACATCCTCCTTGAAAACCAGGGAGCATTTGAATTCAAGGATGTAGCACAAGAACGCAATGCAGCCGTTTACGGATTTGGCTGGGGGCTCGTCTCTTACGACTTTAACCACGATACGCTGGCTGATTACCTTATTTCCCAGAACTACATTCGTTTTCCCGGGGTACGCGTACCAGGGTTATTTGAGCTATATACCGGCCACTTGCTCCAGCAATATCCGGATGGCTTGTATCGTCCTGTAGAAGAAAACGCAGGGATTAGTAACCAGCATTTTGGCGTTAACATGGTTGTGACTGATCTGAATCAGGATGGCTGGCCGGACGCGGTATTGGGCAATCTCGACAGTGAACTCCGCGCATTCCTGAATGAGGGCGGAAGCAACAATTGGCTCAAAATACGACTGCCAGATGAGCCGGCTTCCATTGGCGCAATTCTACGGCTTGAAACTGCCTCAGGCAAACAATACGTCAACCAGTTCTACACCAGCGAAGGTCTGGGCTCTGATCAGACAAATGAGATCTTTTTTGGATTGGGTGAGGAATCTGAACTCAAAAGCCTCAATATTGAATTCCAAACCGGGGCATCTATGCTATATGAAGCGCCCGAAATCAATACCGTTATAGTGGCTTCGTCTGGCACAACAGAGTAGCTGACTTTTTTAGAGCGTATTCACTGGATAAGGGTATCGTGGCAAGCAATAAATGCTTTCATCCCGAGCTTGTCGAAGGATCCCTCGAAATACAATAAACCCGATGAAATACAGAATTCGAAGGTTTGTACTGTGATTCGTGAGATCCTTCGACAAGCTCGGATGACGCGCTGTTAAGTCATCAGTCTTAACTTGTCAAACAGCGTAGCAAGCACCATATCTATAGATGTATAGAGCGTACCCACAATTTGTTAAAATCCTCCTCGTCCCACCTGATGCAAGAACTAGAAAAAGAAGTATCAACCAATCGAATGCTCATTCTCGCCGGCTGGGCTGGATTAATTGGGGCTTTCCTTGTTGGCGTAGGAGAGTTCACCTTGCAGTTCTCGCCTCAGGGCGGCTACGAATCTCCTGACTATAGCTACTTCGCAAGAATCTCTCAAACCAGACTGAGTGTGGGCCACTTTTTTAGCGTCCTGGCCGCCCCACTCTACCTGCTCGGTTATTGGCATCTTGGGCAGATGTTCGTTCGCGGTGGCAGCAAAATTGCCGGCTGGTTTATCACGCTGTTTGGCAGTTATGCCTTTATTGTAGGAACCGCCTGGCTCGGTGGACGCATTTATCTTGCCCTTACCGCCCATGCTATTGCAGACGCGACACCTGAAGTTGCCAGTGCCCTGGTCCCTCTACTGGAGAATTTTGCGGCCCACAACGAACCGTTGATTAATGCGCTTAGACTTGCTATGCTGATCATCTCAGGGCTGTGGATTTTTCTCATCCTTAAAGAGAAAACGTTGTACCCACGCTGGATGGCGATTTTCAGCCCTATCCTTCTGCTCGGACTTATTTTTTCGGTGTACTTCTTTATTTCCGAAGCCCTGGGTGCCTACCTGTTACCAGCGGCCATGAACGTTGTACACGTTATTATTTTTGCGCTCTCTATTTACACAGCGCGCCGGCTTTAACCAGGCTGACGAGTAATCAAGCATCCTGTTGAAGAAACAGGTAACCCTTCGATTGCCAGGTAACCTGCCAACCAATACGATCGTCTATAAAAACCTGCTCCATTGCCGGCAAATTGCTTGGTTCGTCACTGATAAGTACATAGCCCCCTTTCTTTACAAACGGGATGACACGCCGCAACACAAGGAGCCGGTCTTCAGGTCTTAACATGTGCAATGTTCTATCTATTAATACAATATCGAACATGCTATCGGGCAGATACCGAACAAGATCCGAAACAACACCACCCACGTTAAGCCCTTCGGTATCAGCATCCTCTAATAGCTGCGCAATTCCAGATTCAGATAAATCAACGCCCGTTACAGTGTGCCCAAGCCGGCCAATAAATAAAGCATCTCTGCCCTGGCCACAACCTAAATCCAGCACAATTTGGGGCTCTTCCAACTACTCAAAAAACTTTACAAATTTTTTTGTTGGCTGCCCCAGGGCATGACGTTGCTCTCGATATAATTTTTCATAGTCTGTAGCCATAGCAGCAGGAGGACTTAAAACAGATGGGCGTTTTACCAATTGGATCATACCCCAAATTGCACAAAATTGCACAAAATTGCGCAAAAAAACGCGCCCATCATAGCATCTGGTGCTCATGATGGGCGCGTTACGTTCGTAAGTAGGCGTTGGCCTATTTATTTAACCAGCGTCACAGATTGCGTTACGATCTCATGCTCGCCGGTCGCACGAATCAGGTAAGAGCCACTGGGGAGGTTACCCGCATCAAATCGAAGTTCTTTTTCCAGATTCGCCTCCAGAGTCCCATCAAACAACAACCCTACGCGTTGTCCTTGATAGTTGTAGGCTTCCACCCGAATCTGCTGGGATCTTGCCACAGAAACGTTGATGAGTGTTACCGGATTAAACGGATTCGGATAAGCTTTAGAGATCGCCAGGCTCGCCGGCGCATCTATTGAAACGGAAGCTGTTTCGCTATATTCAAAAGCACCATCAAAATCGATTTGTTTCAAGCGAAAAGCGTGTTGCCCAGGACCGAGATTGGATACAGCGAAAGCATACTGCTGAGCTACATCCGTAGTCCCCTGTCCATCCACAAAACCAATTTTTGTGTATCCTTCTCCATTAAGCTGTTCTACATCAAAGCCGGCATTATTCGTTTCGCTTGCGGTTTCCCATCGGAGAACTACATCGCTACCATCAAGGATGGCATCAAAGGCGACGAGATCTACAGGCAGTTCACCCAAATTGGGCTTTACAATGAATAACCCTTCTCCGATGCCGCTGATGATTACGTTACCGCTTTCGAAATACGGGTAGCTACTCCACGCGCCATTAAACGAGGCTGCGTCGTTTGAGGGATAGGTGTCAAAGAAAGCAACTTCGTTGAGGTTTTCTGGATCTGAAGCATCTAGAATACGCAAGCCGGCAGAATAGTTGGATTCGTAAACGAAATCGCCTTTTACGTAAAGGTTATGATCAATGGCTTTGGTTTCACCAAAATACTGTTCGGCCACAAATGGGTCATCCAGGTCTTTCAAATCCCAAATAATGGTTCTTGTGTTGGTACCTGATTCATCCAACTCATCATTCTGGAAGAAATACCGCTGATCTTCTGACAACCATCCCTGATGCACATAATCGCTATCAGGATATCCTTCTTTCGAAATCTGGACAGGACTGTTTTTATCAGTTACATCTACAACGGTAATGGAATCTTCATTCGAGTTAATACAAATCTCTCTGTTTTGATAATCAGGATCATCGCCCGTGTACATCACGCATTGGGCATCGTGGGTATATCCATCGTCAGAGAAACAGCCGGCAAAAGAAGGCTTTGTCGGCGTGCTAATATCGATCATCTCTAATCCCCCCGAACACGTGCCTGCACCAACGGCATAGGCAAAACCCGAATCTTCATTGATGACAATGTTGTGGGCACGCCCAAATCTATCATAATGCGCGGTTTCTGTAAAAGTGGTTGGCGGATTTGCATTGGCAAGCTGCGACAAATCAAAGACTTGCATGCCGTGCTCGCTGGCCTCACTTACAATATAGGCGTGGCCATTATAGACTTTTATATCCCTCCAACTTGAAGACGAGGTGTGCGTGGCCAAGCTCCCCAGATAAACGGGTTCTGTCGGCGTAGAAATATCGACGAAGGCAGTGCCAGTGCTTAAACCAATAAGGGCATACTCCTTACCTGAAGCTGGATCCGTCCATCCCCAGATATCATTTGCATCGGTTCGGCTTGTCCCACCCATCTCAGTGATAGGCAAAAATGCTTGAAGATCAACCGATGCGCAAGGATAGTCTCCTGCTTTTCCGTTTGTACATTTTGTTGTTTGTGCAACGAGCGGGGGCGAACATAAAAGAATAAAAATTGCTAAAATGGAAAAACGCAGAATCATGGCTTTGATTTCTGATGAGTGGGGAAAGCGTGTGATTCCGGGGGGAGGGGTATAAACCCGTCACAGATAAGCTAACGCTTTATCTGTGACGGGTTTTGGGTTCAAGGTTTAGCGTTTACTAGACGTCAAACGGGCCAGACGGCAAAGAAAGATTGCGGCCTGCTAAAAGGCAACGCCGAGACTTAAGAGCCACATATTGACGCGTGAATCACCGCCTGTATCAACGGTTACACCTTGCACTTCATAGGAGCGATCTGTGAAGTCTGATATTCCAAAGCTGTAGCGAATATGCGGCATCAAAGTCAGGCCCACGCCTGGTATTTTCAATTCAAGTCCAACGCCGGCGCTGGCCCCCATGGTAAACGATTGGAAGTTTTCTTCCAGTGCAAGCGGTACATCTGTGGAATTGAGCAAGCGGAATTCAGGGCCCGCAAATACATAGGGCTTCACACCACCGATGCCCATGGCAAAGTTGATGTCTACGGGAATGGTAACGTAAACCACGTCAAAGCTGTCCTCTGAGAGGAAAGAAGCACCTTTGAAGATGGCACCGGCATTCAGGTAATAAGCAGCGGGTCTTAAGCTGATCGGTCCAAGGCCTATGTCAAGAAATGCGCCGGCGTGAAATGCAGAGGCATTTTCCAGGCTCACCAGGTTGCCATTGGCCTGTATCTCATTTAGAGATGAAAAGTTACCCCCGCCTAAAATTCCAAACCGAATCTGGCTTTGGGCCGGCTGTACAAATATAAATAGGGCTAAACTGAGCCCAATTAGTCGAATTAATGTATTTGGCATCTGTGGGAATGTCATGTTTATTATTGCATTAAATATGGGATGCAAGTATGACACCGCTCCCCTGCTAATTCCGTACCGGCCTTTTCAGTTTTCAGAAATCAGTTGTCAGTATTCAGTTTGGGGTTGTCAGTTTTCAGTTTGGGGTTTTGCAATACTGAATACTCGTGATGAACTTCACACCATCAAATTCTGACAACTGAAAACCGGTCACTGAATGCTAACAAATCTGCAACTGCCCCGACTAGTCATTACCCAGACTTTTTCAGTTGTCGGTCTTCAGTTTGTCGGCCTGTACTAAAGACTTACCATGTGCCTCAAACCATCAAATTCTGACAACTGAAAACTGATCACTGAAAACTGAATTATGAAGAACCTGTAACGGACTCGACAAATCGCAACGTAGCCCTTTACAGTTATCAGTGATTCACCTACCTTCATACTGTCTTCACAAGGACACCTTCTGAGCATAAAATATCAAAGGTCTCGCCCTGCGAACCTAACCGCAGCAAAGGAAGCGTTGAGACTTGTAAGACTTTAAAGCCCGACTTCTTGTCGGGCTTTTTTTGTTCTATAGTTTTCTTGGAAGTCGCCTGACAAATCAAGGCTACCGGCCTAAATAATGGAGCGCTGGATTCCACAGCCGCTACATGCTATCTTGCCACAGTTTTGTACTAAACAACGTGTGCAACTGAATGCAAGATACCCACCTCCGATGGATGCTGGCTGTATTGGTCTCTTTGTTGATGCTGATAGGATTTCTGTTTTTCTATCCGAATGCCAGCAATCCTACAGCATCACCGCATCCTGTCTATTCATCTATTTTACAGTCCACAGGTCCCTACGATACCTTTGCTTCCTGGATAGGCGTGCTATTTGGATTACTCCTCATCGCAACGATCTATCTGACCATGGCGATTGGTCTTTTTCGCCCGCAACACAAAAGCACTTTAAAGGCATGGGTTTTAAGAGCAACGCTTATTTACGGTTTGGTGTGGATAAGCATAAAACTGGTGTATGATGTATACCTGACCAATCCGGAGCCGGCTTTTTTCGGAGGCTTTCCAATCCCCACGGCATTGCTTCTTTATGGGATGGGGTCTTTCCCGCTCTTTCTCATTCCCTTGTATTATTACTACTTCAGCAAGGATGTTTACAGCGACGAAGACCAGCAGCGTTTTGAGCAAATCATGAAAGACAACGCCCTGGAAAATGGAGGTAACCATGCCTAGAGATGTAATCATTCTGGCCTCCCTGGGCATCTACCTGATCCTCTGCATCGCCGTTGGTATCTGGGCGCTGAAACGCACCGAATCATCCAGCGACTTCTTCATGGCCGGCAGAAGTCTGGGTGTCTTCCTAACCGCCTTTGCCGTCTTTTCCAGTACCATGAGTGGGTTTGGATTTGTTGGTGGTCCGGGACTCGTTTACAGTATGGGGACCAGTTCTTTCTGGATTATCTGTAGTGGTTCTTTGGGCTATCTGATGGCATTTACGGTGCTATCCAAACGAATACGGTTACTTGGCGAATTGCGAGACTGCGTGTCGCTTCCGGATGTAGTTGGCGCGCGGTACAACAGCACCTCGGTACAGGCGTGGATTTCAGTAGCCATCATTCTGGGGGTGCTAGGCTATTTGGCAACACAAATTCTTGCCATGGCCATTGTGCTTAGAGACATATTGAACCAGGCCGGCTTTTTTGGAGAATTTAGTCTTGAAATGTGCATGGTGCTTTCCTGCGCCGTGCTGGTATTCTACTCTGTAACAGGAGGTATTGTAGCTTCTGTCTACACCGACCTGATCCAAGGAGGTGTCATGATTGTGGCTGCCATACTCGTTTTTGTCACGGTGCTTTTCACCTTTGATGGGGGCATGACAGAGATGAACACTATTATACAAGCCGACGACGCCGGCGCCATTGGCCCCTGGGGCACGATCGGTATGATTGGGTGTATATCCTGGCTCTTTGTATTTAGCGTTGGCTCTTTGGGGCAACCGCATGTGATCACAAAGATCATGATGAACAAGAAAGTGTCAGATGCCAAAAGCATACTGCCGGTCTCTGTTTTTGGCTATATGGTTACTGCGTTGCTATGGGTTGGCATTGGCCTGGTCATGCGCGCGTTGGTGCTCAGTGGCGGCCATCCTGAGCTTGCTAGTCCAGACGAAGCTGCATCGCAATTTCTACAGACCTATGCCCATCCCCTACTGGCAGGCATCGTATTCGCCGGCTTGTTTGCAGCCATCATGTCAACAGCCGACGGATTTCTCAATATTGGTACAGCAGCGATTGTCCATGATCTTCCCAAGGCGATAAAAGGGCGAACCATTAAACGCGAGTTGTTGTGGGCAAGAATCGTCACCGTTTTGCTGGCCATTGTGGCGTCTGTATTTGCGTTATACACCGGTGATCTTGTCGCATTACTCGGCGCTTTTGGCTGGGGTACGTTTGCTGCGGCCATTGTCCCTGTGGTTGCGCTTGGATTCAACTGGAAGCGAGCAACACCTCTGGCAGCCAATGTAGCGATTATTTCCAGCCTGGTGATAAACTTCACGGTCAAGGTCGGCAAAATCAGCATGCCCTATAACATTGATGTGGGTGCCTTTGCGCTCATCGTATCCCTCACCCTCTTTATCGGCATCTCCCTGATGAGTACCCCCAAGAAAATTGATGCAGATGTGGAAGCAGTGATGGATCTGTAGCATCTGATCCTGGCTCTCCAGATCTCCTAATCCAGAAAGGAAGATTTATGAATCTATCAGCTAGTACTCCAGTACGGGCGATTCATAAATCTCCCCAACGATAGCTCGAACCATGAAAAAGATCACAACCGGTGAAGCCTACATCCAGAGTCTGAGAGGACGAAATCTCACCGTCTATCTCTTTGGCGACACCGTTGACGAGCCGGTTGACCACCCCATGATTCGGCCTTCAATCAATGCCATTGCCAAGACCTATGACCTGGCCGTTGCACATCCGGAGTTGGCCTCTACCATATCCCCTTTTACCGGTGAGCGGATCAGCCGATTTCTGCACGTGAGTGCAAGTACAGATGATCTTGTGCGGCAAAACAAAATGCAACGCCGGCTCGGACAGCTTACAGGCACCTGCTTTCAGCGTTGTGTAGGGATGGATGCCTTAAATGCCCTCCATTCCGTCACCTTTGAAATGGATGAAGTCCATCAGACACCCTATCACAACCGCTTTTTATCTTTTTTAGCGGAGATGCACCAGCATAATTACGTCATAGGCGGGGCCATGACCGATGTAAAAGGAGATAGAAGCCTGGCACCCCACCAGCAGGAAGACAAAGACCTGTTTGTACACATTAGCCGGCGCACAGATGAAGGGGTTTACATCCGCGGAGCCAAAGCACATCAAACAGGATGTATTAACTCTCACTGGATGATTGTTATGCCAACCATGCGCCTCAGTGAGCAGGACAAGGACTTTGCCATTATTGGTGCTTTACCCGTAGATACGCCGGGTATCACATACATTTATGGCCGGCAATCCTGCGATACAAGAAGCATGGAAGGCGGTTCTATTGACGTTGGCAACGCCAAATATGGCGGGCAGGAAGCGATGGTTATTTTTGAAGATGTATTTATCCCCAACAAATACATCTTCATGGATGGGGAAGTCGAATTTGCAGCCATGCTGGTAGAGCGTTTTACAACTTATCACAGACGGAGCTATGTGTGCAAAAGCGGCGTCGGTGATGTGCTGATTGGCGCAGCGGCAACCATTGCTGAATACAATGGCATTCCTAAAGCATCTCACATCAAAGACAAACTGGTTGAGATGACGCACCTGAATGAAACGGTGTATGCAACGGGCATTGCTTCATCTTATCAGGGACATGAAACGAAATCTGGTGCCTATATCTGCGACGATATGCTGGCCAATGTATGCAAACATCATGTGACCAAGATGCCTTTTGAGATGGGCCGGCTCGCGCAGGATCTTGCAGGTGGACTTGTCGCAACCTTGCCCTCTGAGCAAGAGCTCAATCATCCCAAAATCGGCGCGCTCATCAAGAAGTATTTAAAAGCTAAATCAGATGTAGACACGGTTGATCGGATGCGCATTTTGAGATTGATTGAAAACATGACGCTCGGAAGAAACGCCGTCGGTTACCTCACAGAATCGCTGCATGGCGCCGGCTCACCGCAAGCCCAGCGCATTCAAATAGGCCGGCAGATGCAGCTGGAATACAAAAAACGTCTGGCCAAAGTACTGGCCGGGGTTGATGACGAGCAACAAATCATCAATGAAATGAGCGGGTATTTTGCGCGGGTTTTTGCTTTGTCTGATATGTGAGTCAAGTTGCGCAGCTTAATAGAGGAGTATCGTAGTTCGTCTTGTCAGTAAATAGTTATATTTTTCATTTATCATACTTTCCGAAACGAGGAATAGGGCGCGTGGAGGTTTGAAACTATAGCTTTTGTAAGAAATAAAGATACCTCAGCTTGACTCTGTCTCTATAGCACAACTTGTTTAATCGATTAAAAATGAGTAATTCTCGCCCTTAACGTCATCCCAAACTTGATTTGGGATCTATGAACAACATAGGTCAAGCTGAGGAATCCCTCGGTTTGTATTGTGCCAACAGTAATACTGCCATATTTCAAAGTGAAACGCTTCTACTCAACAGTTCTTCTCTTTTTATTTAGTCCGCTTGTATTAATTGCTCAATTACCTAAAAAGCCGGTTGTAATTTTTCAATCACCTGATTCGACTCGCTTGCTCCATGCTACCCAAGCGTCTGCTTTTGAGATTCTTTGGCAGATGGAAAATGAAGACGTGGCTCATTACATAGAAAAGGAGTTGAAGGCAATTATAGTGAGTCGCCCCTTAAAACCAATCATCTTTCAGGATCGAACTTACTTGTTTACACTGTATAAGGATAGCAGTTATCAAAAGATCTTTGTAAAACCACTTGAATCCTTTCAATATGGTGTATTTAAACATGAGGACGTGCCGGGGCTTAACTCAACTCATGAACAATATTTGAATGAACAACTTCAGCTTGTAAAAAAGCACAAAGAAATTGGCGACTTTTTGTTTGCTGCAAAACTAACCAACTTCATTATAGACCATTCTGTTGACTCATCACTTATCGCTAAGTCTTTAGCCGAACTTGCCGTAATAGGTGACTCAATTGCAATACGATCAGTATATAGAGAAGGCACGAATGATTGGATGTGGAGCTTTTATAAATATCGTCCAAGGCAGCTTTTCCCATACTGGGTTGCTATAGCGAATCTGGGTAAAAATTCCGAGCTTCAGTTCTACAATGAGGTGCATTTGGATATTAAACATAAACGCAACATAATGTGTGACAGCTATCTGAGCTCAAATTCACACATCTATCAACATTTGTATAATTATTATTTAAATACCGAATGGGCTGAATATGCACTTTTTAAGCTTATAAAAGAAGCACCAAAAGAAAGATGGCGATTCTCGCATGAAGAAATACTGGCAAACGGTCTAGCCTTTTTAGATCAATATCCTAACTCTAGGTATAAAAACTACGAAATGATCGCATCGGACAGCATAGTATTCGAATCAACGATCAATATCGTATCTGCTTCGAGTGGAGCGAACATGGTCCTGAACGTGTTGAAATCATAGACTATCACTAATTGCATCATGGTACGTATTCCAACGCATCGAACACCAATTCATCCCGGCGAGATTCTTCATGAGGAATTTCTTAGACCAATGGAGCTCACCCAAAAAGTTGTTGCTGATGGGATTCATGTGCCTTATCAGCGTATCAATGAACTGGTCAATGGCCGACGCGGGATTACGCCAAGTACTGCGTTAAGACTGGCCAGGGCAATTGCATTTAAAATTGTTCTGAATCTTAAGTACTGCTGTGACGCGTTGCTCCGTTGTATAATCGGAATACAGCTTTATCCACTTTTAACACCCTGTTGAGCAAAAACTTTTGCGCGGGGATATGCCGCCAAATGCGCGGCGTTGTGCGGGGGCTTTTATCGAAGCGTTTAGCCAGGGACTGAGGCCGGCGTGTCATAGC
>JBGCEN010000124.1:0-12630 GCA_045106435.1 Rhodothermales bacterium | reverse complement strand
ATTTCTATCGTGTACTGTAAACTGAGTTTTTAGTAAAGATGTCAAGCGAAAAATACGAACCGGTTATTGGACTCGAGGTCCATTGTCAGCTTCAAACGGCTTCGAAGGCTTTTAGTCCCGAGTCAGCAGCCTTTGGTGCAGAACCGAATCGGAACGTAGACCCTGTGAGCCTTGGACATCCCGGTACACTGCCTGTGGCAAATGGACGTGTAATCGAGTATTCGATCAAAATGGGTTTTGTAACCAACTGTTCGATTGCCCCTTCCTCTGTTTTTGCCCGCAAACATTATTTTTATCCCGATCTCCCCAAAGGCTACCAGATCTCTCAGTTTGAAACGCCCATTTGTGCAGATGGCTTTCTTGAAATATTGGATGATCAAGATCCAGAGGCCGGCATAAAGCGGATTGGCATCACGCGAATCCACATGGAAGAGGATGCCGGCAAGTCCATTCACGACCAGGATCCGCTGGATACGTTAATGGACTACAACCGATGTGGTGTACCGCTCATTGAAATAGTCAGTGAACCTGATATTCGCTCGCCGCACGAAGCATATCTCTATATGCAGAAAATTCGGCAGTTTGTACGCTATCTGGGCGTGTGTGATGGCAACATGGAAGAAGGCTCGCTAAGATGTGATGCAAACGTATCCATACGTCCGGTTGGCCAGGAAGCGTTTGGTACGAAGACCGAAGTGAAGAACATGAACTCGTTCCGAAATGTGGAACGGGCGATCGCCTACGAAATAAAGCGGCAGATCGAACTTCTGGAGCAGGGAGGCGAGGTGGTACAGGAAACGTTGCTTTGGGACACCGATGCCCAGCAAACGCGCACCATGCGATCTAAAGAACTGGCACACGATTACCGCTATTTCCCTGACCCCGATCTTGTGCCTGTTGTTGTTGATGAGCAGATGCTTGCTGGCATTCGGGAAGGATTGCCGGAAATGCCTGAGGCGCGCATCCACCGATATACATCTGAGTTGTCATTGCCAGATTATGATGCGCAGGTGTTGACAGAAGAGCGCGCTATTTCAGATTATTTTGAAGCAACGCTGGCCGCACTGGATGTAGCAGCTGCAGACCATGTTGCGGCTGCAAAAGCGGTATCAAATTTTGTGATGACAGATGTAATGCGTGTGCTCAACGAGCAGCATGTTTCTGCTGAGACATTTGTTATAGAACCCACCCGTTTAGCCGGCCTGATTGCTCTGCGACTGGAAGATAAAATCAGCTCAAGTGGAGCACACACATTGTTCGAACTGATGCTGGAAGACTCGGCTGACCCCAGTGCGCTAGCGGAGCAGCATGACCTGTTGCAGGTTTCGGATACAGGGGCTTTACTTCCCGTTGTTGTTCAGGTTTTGGCAGACAACCCAAATCAGCTTGCCGCATTTTTGAGTGGTAAAGAAGGACTCATTGGGTATTTTATTGGCCAGGTGATGAAAACATTCCCCGGATCACCAGATCCGCGTATGGTTCGTCAGATCATCCTGGAGCAGATAGAGGAGAAAAGGACATAAGAGTAAGACGATTAACAGAAGGGTATAACCACCAAATGACTATAACCCGCAAGAAAAATAACCCACCGGCAAACTGGATTGAGTTTGTGAAAACAGGCTTTTTTGCCATGCTGATTGCAGCATTTTGTGTAGCCTGTGGCCAGGACGCCGGCGCCGAGCAGCGTCCCGATCAGGTTCGTAGCGTTCTTGAAGGCGAAATTACCTTAAGTGCTGAAGTTGATTCGATTCCAGATTTTAGCGGCTTTGAAATTCTGGTTGGTGAACGCACTGATGATGGCATGGACACGTTAGCGTTCTCCACAACAGGCAAGGACGGTACCTTTGCCATGGAGGTGGTTGCGCCTCGGACGAACATTTATTCGCTCATTATCGCGCGTGAGGGCTCTATTCTGCGAGTAGATGAGATTGCCATTGCCGACGGAGATTCAGCCTCTTTCAAGGTGCAGTTTCCCTTTGGCCGGCGTCCTATCATGATTCGTTCTGTTGAGAATGCAGCGTTAATGGGCTTCAAGAATACCGTCGCATTGCATAACAATGAGATGGATAACTTCTCACGAGAAAGGGTTGAAGATAGGTCTGTGTACGCTAACAAGATTTTCCAGACAGCAGAAATCCTTTGGGGCCTGCAAGCTTCCAGTGAAGGCACGTTGGCTTCGGATCTGGCTGCAGCCCAGTCAATTGTTATGCTGGAAAATTGGAATGATTCGCTGGTGGTTGCACGGGCCAAGGCATTGTCACCTGACAATGTAAACTACGGCAATGTCGTAGGTGCCGCACGGAGGTCGCAGGTTCGCATCGCTGGTGCTGAGGCAGGTCCTGCATTGCTCAAGATGCTTAAAGACAAAGTAACCGATGAAGATATAAAGGCTGTTGTACAATCTGAGCTTGTACTTGCGTATCGTGATAATGAGAATGATGAAGACGCGTTAGTCGCTGCCAGAGAACTCAAAATGCAGTATGCTACTGATAGCAGCTGGATTCGGTGGGCAGATCGTGCCATATTCGATTTGGAAAAGCTTCGCCCGGGTATGGATGCGCCGGCTTTTTCGCTGACGGATAACGAAGGAAAAAAAATCACACTGGAATCATTTGCAGGCAAATATCTTGTGGTTGAGTTTTATGCCCCAAGTCCTGAATTTGTGCCAGAAATGATTGCGCGCAATGCATTTTATAGAGCTGAGGGAGCCGCCAATCAATTTGAAATCCTGTCGATTTCGTTGCAGTCGGATGCCGAGCTTAACGAAGCATTTTTTGATGGACGAGACTTCCCGGGCCGGCACGTATTTCTAGAGAATGGTGTGTCTTCCAAAGTGGTCAAAGATTACAATATTTACCTGTTACCTACCCGTTTTCTGGTAGACCCAACGGGTAAACTTGTCGGCAAATACGTGTTGCAAAATGGTGTGAATGCATACCAGGAAGCACTGGCATTATCCACTGCTGAATGATTTTTTTCAGTCGTCAGTTATCAGTATTCAGTTATCAGTTGGTATAAAGCAAAACTGATAACTGAATACTGATAACTGAAAACTAACAACTCAATAAACCGAATAACTCCCCGCCTAATTATGTTAATTGCAGGAAACTGGAAGATGAATACGGATGCGCAAGAGGCGCAGGCGTTAATTTCTAGCGTTGTGGACGCTGTTGGATCAACGACCATTGATGTGGCTGTTTGTCCCCCTTTTGTAAATCTGGGTGTTGTCAATCAAGTGCTGAGTAAAGCCGGCTCGGTAGCGCTCGGCGCGCAAAATATGCACGCAGCAGATTCCGGAGCGTACACGGGAGAGATTTCAGCCGGTATGTTGAATGCAATTGGCTGCACCTACGTGATTATCGGCCACTCCGAGCGCCGGCAGTACTTTGGAGAAACGGACAAGAGTGTGAATGAAAAGGTCACTAAAGCGCTTGCGTCTGGCCTCGTACCAATCCTGTGCGTAGGAGAGACATTGGAAGAACGCGAAGGAGGACGAGAAGAAGACGTTGTGCGTGCGCAGGTTATGGGCGGCCTTGAAGGTATCTCAATAAACGCAGCCAGCGAACTTGTATTGGCCTATGAACCCGTATGGGCGATCGGCACAGGCAAGACTGCCTCTCCTGAGCAAGCCCAGGAGATCCACGCATTCATTAGATCTCTGCTTTCAGATAAATTCGGAGCAATCAGCAGTGATATCCCGATTCTTTACGGAGGAAGCATGAAGCCTGGCAATGCACCTGAACTGCTTTCAAAGCAGGATGTTAATGGTGGACTTATTGGTGGTGCAAGCTTGAAGGCTGACGCCTTTGCGGGCATTGTGAGAGCCGGAGAAGCTGCTGTGTAAAGGACGTGATATCCATTATATTGAGGGATTGGTCATGATATCCATTGGAGATCTCATGATCAATCCCTTTTCCTTAGGCCCAAGGGTGCATGAATGACCACTGATTCGGTCAAGAAATTTTATGAGCATAATACCAGACGATTTTTATCATGGGGTGGAGGTCGGAAATCTGGTGTAATGCATCGGGAAGTTTGGGGAGACGGCGTTAAGTCTAAAGAGGAAGCATTTCACTTCACCCACCAGTTATTGCTCAGGAGATTAAATACACTGGTTGCAGATCCCATCAATGTCCTTGATTTAGGTTGCGGTGTGGGAAGCAGTTTGATGTACCTCGTCAGACATGCTGAGCGCACCATCAAAGGAACAGGGGTAACGATTAGTCCATCGCAGGTTGAAAAAGCACGTGAGCGCAGCAGAGGGCTCCTGGAGGGAATGCATTGCTCATTCATCGAGGCTGATTTTTCCAGGCTGCCCAAACTCGATACTTTTCACTTTGTGTATTCGATCGAAGCGTTTGTACACGCGCCTGATGCCCAGCAGTATTTCCGTGAAGTTGCCAAGGTACTTGAGCCTGGAGGCAAGCTGTACCTCATTGATGACTTTCTTACGTCGGAAAAGGAAAACACATATCTGGACCGCTTTCGCGCCGGCTGGCGGGTTGGGAGCCTCCATGCAGTAAAACAACTGGCGGAGATGGCAGCGAGTGCAGGTTTGATACTGAAGGAAAGCAAGGACCTGACTTCTTACCTGAATTTAGGCCGGCCCAGGGATTTGTTTATCAAAGCAATGTTAAGTGTCCCCGGCGTACATCGATTGAGCCCTGAATACATTCGAAGCCTGGATGGAGGCGACGCTTTGCAAGTGTGTCTTAAGAATGGATGGCTCGGATATAAAATGCTGGGTTTTGAACGGCTTCCCTGAAGGCAACGTTGTTCAAAAGCACGAGGGTGAATGATCAGAATAAAAGCAACTTTCTCTGAGAATCTGGTCTTTAGTTCATGCACGAAACGAAAAGCATGGATTTCCACCACCAAAGGTCCATGCCCTCAGTCCCTGAAGTATTAGCTTAAGCTTATTCCACTCAGCATCACCCACTATGAAAAAATTAAAGTTCGTTGGTTTATTACTTGCTGTCCTTTTGGCGTGGACAGCTTTTGTTGTTTTTGGGATTACCCATGGGTTTCTGCTAAAAACGATAACAACAGGGGAGACCCCCGAAGCGTTTATCGAGGGTGCACAAGCTAAAATAGCAGAGGAATATGTCGGTAATCTAGCGCTGGCGATTATTGAGAACGGAGAGATCACCGGCACGCATTTTCATTCTGTAGATAAGCCAGTGGATGAACATACTGTATTTCCAATGGCATCAATTAGCAAGTGGGTTACTGCGTGGGGCATATTCTCTCTGGTAGAGAAGGGCCTGATTGACCTGGATGCTCCAGTGGATTCATATTTGACCCGATGGCATCTTCCTGAGAGCGAGTATGATAACAATGAAGTGACCGTCCGCAAGCTGCTGAGTCATACGGCCGGGCTTGTAGACGATCTAGGATATGCCGGATTTTTGCCGGGTGAGCCTGTTCAAACCATTGAAGCGTCATTGACGCAGGCTGCTGATGCACCTTGGTCTGAAGGGATCGCACGTGTTGGGATAGAACCCGGGAGTCAGTATATGTATTCAGGGGCAGCTTATACGTTGCTCCAATTGGTTATCGAAGAAGTGAGTGGGCAATCTTTTCAATCGTATATGACTGCAGCAGTTTTTAAACCGTTGCAAATGAATCGGTCTACTTTTGTCTGGTCGGATAGCCTGGGATGGGATCTTGCTACATTTTACGATTATGAGGGGGGCATTGGGCCGCATAAACGATTCACGGCGCTGGCCGCTGCATCTTTATACACCACGACTTCAGATCTCGCACTTTTTCTAAAGGCAAACATTTCTTCGAATGCGGTGCTCTCTGAAGAATCATTAGAGTTGATGTACACCCCCCATGCATTTGTTAATACAACGGGCATTCATGCATTGGGGCCGACTATATTTGCGCGATCCGGAGATGGCGTTTTTGTTCATGGTCATGATGGAAGTGGGGCTGCCATTAATACTGCTGCCCGCATTAACCGGGACACCGGCGATGGAATCATTGTCTTTGAGACCGGGCATCATAACCTGGCTTCTTCACTCGCAGATCACTGGATATTTTGGACGACTGGAATCGCTGACTTTGTCGTTATTACTTCAAACAAGAACAGACTACTGACGATCCTTATTCTGGGATACGTTGTCATTCTTGGTGGACTCGTATATCTGGCAATGAGAAGAAGGAAAGGGAGAGAACAATCGCCGGCTCTTTAGCGGAATGGGGTACGGATATACAGCAGGAAAGAAAAGGGGCATCTTCTTACGGTCTTCTTCTCGGAATAAACCTGACGGAGGTAACTTGATCGTCTTTATAAACGTCAAAGAACTAGTCAGTCCGACGATTAAGCGTCTGGATACATAGTTCGCCTGATGCTCTCTTCAGTCTTGAACATAGTGATATGCAATCCCTCCCAGCAGCACCTGGTTTTATCCTTAATACAGGATTTATTCTTCTTTCTATTGCCCTTGTCGTTGGCTTTGGCGTTTTGATGCGGTCTTACAAAGCCTGTTTGTACGCATTTTTGTGGCTCATTTTTACCGGTATTGCAGGGGCATCCGGAGTGCTCGCGGACTTCTCGTCCATACCGCCGCGCCCATTTTTACTCTTGGGGCCGGCGCTGATTGCCGTTGTGTTTGTTGCCCGGTCTTCGATTGGCAAACAGTTGGCTGAATTATCTCTGGGCGTGCTTGTTGGGTATCAAGCCTTTCGTATCATCGTAGAATTGTTAATTCATCAAGCTGTTGTTGAAGGCATTGCACCGCCTCAAATGACGTGGAGTGGATTGAATCTCGACATACTTTCGGGCTTATCGGCGCTGGCGTTGGCGCCTTTTGCCAGCCGGCTTCCCCGCCGGGCACTGCTCACCTGGAATTGGCTCGCATTAGGGCTCCTGCTCTGGGTTGTTGGTGTAGCCATTGTGAGTATGCCCACACCATTGCAGCAAATGACGCCTGACAATATCTGGATTGTGTTCTTTCCGTTCATCTGGCTTCCTACCATTGCAGTTGTCGCAGCGTTATTAGGGCATTTGGTTCTGTTCAGAAAACTACGCATGGCTTGATTGATCATCCATGTGCTCAAAAAATAACCACGTGAACTAAAAGACCAAACGTGAAAAGTCTCCCTTAAGAAAGATTCAGGAAAGCCGATACATTCCCTTAGTATCTCACTTCAAACCTGGTCAGATGATATATACGCTTGTCTACGTAAGCTCTGCTATTCATCCTTTTTCAGAAAAGGAGCTCGCTGAAATACTACGCGTATCCCGGGAAAACAATACCAAAATAGATATCACCGGATTGCTGCTTTATTCAGATGGCAATATTATCCAAATCCTGGAAGGAGAGAAGAGAGCTGTAGAAGCACTCTATACCCATATCGCTAATGACCCGCGGCATCAAAGTATTCTCCGGCTTTTTGCTAAAAACGCAGATATGCGAAGCTTTCCTGACTGGAGCATGGGATATAAGCTCATGACGCGTGCTGAATTATGTGAGAAGTTGCCCGGGTACAATGCAATACTCGAACATGGAGGAGAGGGGATGTTAGACCGCCTTTCCGGGCCAGTGGAAACGCTTATTAATACTTTTCGCAGAACAGTTCAAGTTTAGGGCGTGTTGACAAGCTGATATTGACGCGTAAAGCCACGTCATTTTGAGCGTAGCCGAAGAACCTCTCGAATCACAGCAAAAACCTGAAGTACCTGGCTGAAACTGATTCATGGTATTGGGAGATCTGTTCGAAGTGAGATTTGAAATAGGCCCCAAACAATGCGTTTTAGACAGATTCTTCTCTTTGTTCAGAATGACATGTACTCCATGCTTTGAAATTGTTTGTACTTTGCGGAGGCAAAGTTTTTTGCAACGCTAACTGAACAAGCGTCAAAGAAGAGAGGAGGTTTAATATTTTCTCTTAGCCCTTTTACACTACAGGATTACTGCTGTGTAAACTGCCTCACGATTTCTCTTGCTGCCCCATAATATTCATTGTCCCAATTATTTCTGTTTCCATAATTGTTATTGCCATAGTTGCTGTGGCTTCTGCGTTGAACCAATTCATAGATGTCTATCTCTTTGTATCGCTTTGTGGCTAACTCTTCAATGAGTGATTGATCCATACGAAGCATTTTCAGTGCAACCAGGCGTGGGGCTGTCAGGTTATTGATTCCCAGTTTCTGCATTTTGCCGGCAAATCTAGCATCTACCTTGTGGATCTTGAGGGCCACAGCGTGGCCTGGTGAAAGATTTGAAAGACCGATTTCCTGCATTTCGTCCATAAACCGTCGGTCTATGTTGAAAATCTTCAACGCGATGAGCTGATCTTCATCTGGCGACTCGAACCCTAGCTCCTTCATTTTTGATATAAAACGCGCGTTGATGCCATGGACGCGAAAAGCAATGATTTGGTCTTCGCTGATGTCTGGATACCCCATGTCAATGATGTCTTCTAAATAAGAAGGATTGATATTGTGGACGCTGAAAGCGATCAGTTTATCGGCATCTAAATTGTCAAATCCTGCTTTTTTAATGCGGGATATATAGCTGGAAGTGACGCCGTGGATGCGGAAGGCGACCAGTTGATCTTTATCTAAATCAAATCCCATTTGCCTGGTCTCTGCAATGAATGCTGGCCGGACCCCATGGATCTTGAAAGCCATCACTTGATCTACAGATAAGCGCTTGATGCCGGCTTCGCGCAAACCTTCCACATACGAGGTGGTAATGCCGTGTATCTTCATGCCAACAAGCTCGTCTGCATCCAGGTTCTTGAATCCCAGGCGCTGCATTTCGTCCACATAAGATCGAGTCACGCCATGCATTTTAAAGGCAACTAGATCGTCGCTGGATAGCGAGGCAAATATGTCGTTATTCTGCGCATAAGAAAGGGGCGTGGATATATTCCACACAAGAAAAAGCGCAAAAAGAAAGGATGACAGCGGCTTTAGAATGCGATGGCTTGTTGACATGAGCGTATTGGCTTAGTCCTTGTGAATGATCATGATAAAACCGCCTACGCAGAAAAAAACCCAAAGATGCGAGTTTTCTAGCATCTTTGGGTTTTTAGTGGAAAACTACCTGAAAAGCAGCTATTTCATGAGAATCATGGTCTTCATTTCTTCAAAAGTGCCGGCTTTGATTCGATATAAGTACGTGCCATTTGGCAGGTTGGCTCCATCAAACATAACTGCGTGTTGGCCCGCATTGAGGTATGCATTAACAAGCACAGAGATGCGCCGGCCCAGCATGTCAAAGACTTCCAGTGATACCTCTGTGTCTATTGGCAAGTGGAAGGAGATACGCGTTTGAGGATTAAACGGGTTGGGGTAGTTCTGCGCAATACCATAAGACTGAGGTACCATGGTTAGGTACACCACATCGCTATACTCAAACGTCCCGTCAAAGTCCGTTTGTTTGAGTCTGAAGCCGTAATCACCCGGCGAAAGATTGTTCAGTGTGTGTCTATAGTTTTGTGTAGTCAATGTTGTGCCGGCGCCTTGAACGAAAGACAATTCTTTAAATGGTCCGCCATTGAACTGAAGCTCAACCTGAAAGCCGGCATTGTTATTCTCCGACGCAGTTTGCCATTCCAGTTGGACGTTATCGTTAAAGCTAATCGCTTCAAAGGACACCAGATCAACAGGGAGGAGCTCATCGCCTGAGTCAATGGATGCGGTAAACTCGGTGGTCCTGTCGCCGTCCGAAAGTTGAAAAAGAAACCGCAGCGATTTATCAAAAGGCGCTTCCGCGCTAAGACTGATATTAAATGTAATGGAGGCTGTTGTATTTGCTCCCAGCGCGCTTAGCGTGACAGGTGATGTATTGATTGTTACATGTGTTTTAGCTCGATTGTTGTCATTCAGCATGGTAACCAGCAAATTTTCAATCGATACGTCTTCAGCATTTTCAACCATGACATTCAGATCGACTGATTCTCCTGGATCAAGCAAGTTGTTGTTATTTGATTCATTGGAAAGCTCGATCTGGGCCAGATTTACAGGAAGAACTGTTGTCTCATCTTCCAGGTCATCCAGGTGCGTCATTGCATTGGCTATATAGTCTGGAAATGCATCGAATGTGCTCGAATGCCACTCGCTTTCCTGGTCTGAATTTGAGAGAAAAGCGCTCATGATCCAGCCGCCGCTGTTTACGTGGTCCGATCCCCAGTTATGACCCAGTTCGTGGGTGTGGATGTTGGAATTTCTCCTTGCACGTCCCCCATCAAAATTAACCACGTTTTGTTTGTATGATCTGCCGATCACATCGATCCACGCGATGCCAATGGTTGAGCCAAAGCTGATGCCTGTCCACAAAGTGGCTACATCGTGATGATTTAATACCCCGTCGGTGCCGGCCCAGTCTGTGAACTCATCGAGCATGTTGCCGGGGTCTGCTTTTTCATCCCATGGCTGGCTTTCCAGATCTGTTACGACAAACGTCTCGGTCAGCCGATAGGTAAGCTGATGCTGTGCGTAGTATGCGTCTGTATAGTTCAGAATCGTGAGTAATTCTTGCTCCAGATCTTCTAGCGTTTCATGCTCTGCGTACGCAAGACGATCAACAACAAACGCGATTTCTGTTTCATACGGAGCAATTGAGTAGCTCAATGATGAAGAATCGTTTGTTTTTTGATTGAAATCATGAACAATGTCCAATTTATGATCATGACCAGTTGCACATGTCCCAGCAAAGGTGTTCGCAGGTTGATTTGTCAGGCTAAAAAGCGGGACATCTCCGGATTGTATCTGGATATGGTGCTGTTTGTCTTCACTGTCAATAATGACCGCATCAAAAAAACCATCTGTTATCGTCATCCGGACCTGTGTGTCTGGCTCACCTGTGATGGTCCCTTTATAAGTTATCGTAGGGGATGCGGCCGTACGATGAATGACGCCATCTGAGGTGCGGAGTTGATAGTTGGGGCTTCGTAATTCGTTTGGTTCAAGCGAAAGAGCCCATTGTTTTGTCTCTGTGAAATTGAGCGAAAGGGGGAAATGATCTGTTTGATTTTTTACATAAGCATTGAGCGCATCTATGTCGATCTGGTATAAGGCTAAGCCTTGATCGGCCTTGGCCGGCGCTTTGGTTGCTTCAAATGTTTGGGCGAAAGAAGTAAGGGAAAGAGCAAGTGATATAAAGAGAAAAAGGCTGATACGAATTGAAAGGGTACGTATTCTCATTGCAGCGATTTGATTTTGCTTGGAAGAGGGTTGCGTGCTTTACATGCCATTCGGACGCAGATGACAAGGCGGGAGAGGGGAGCCGTATCATTCAGCCGGGAAATGCGGGGGGCTGCATGGTCAATGGTCAGAGGAGGGGGGTCTCAAAAAGAGATTACGGTTAGACCACAAACATCTTATTCAATTTGCGTACCACGTGAACAAGGCCAATTCGGATAAGAGGAGAATGGCTTGATTTGCCGGGTGTCAGTTGACGGGGGGCGCAAGGAAAGGAGGGATGGGAGATTTATTTGCTTCTCCTGTGTACTTACCTTGATTGGTATTCTGTCAGCTCTAGCAATAGAGTTTGCTTGGATTGATTTCAGAATATCGATCAAGGAATATCGATTGCAGAAGTAGGTCTATTTAATTGTACTCTCTCAAAAAGATCAAAAATCATAAATCCTTGATCGATATTCTGAAATCAGATACAAAAAATAGCTGGATAAACTTTGCTGACGAAATACAAGAAGACTGTGGGGGCAGGAGAGAATCAACGATTCAGTTCAATCGTCTTTGGCAGAAGAGGTGCTGGTTTTCTCAGTTTTTTTGGCTGTGTCGCTTGACTTGCTTTCTGTAGATTTGCTTTTCGTCTCGCCGCCTGAATCAGATTTTTTGGCGTCACTTCCGCCACTGCTTCCAGATTTACCGTAATCGGTTAAGTAGAACCCTGACCCTTTAAACACCAGGCCGGCGCCGCCGCTGATGATACGCTTAACCTTCTGGCCTGTAGTTGGACAAACTTTGATCGCGTCTTCTGTTATGCGCTGATCGAATTCGAAGATACTTCCGTCTTCTCGCTTGTAGGTATAGGTAGGCATACTAAGGCTGTTGAGTTTCAATACATGTACATCGCAGGGCTAACTTTTTAAATGCAGGGAGGTTTCGAAAAGAGGGGGGCGGCTTTGATTATTATCAAAGCCTTGAATATTGAACTGCAGCATGTAAAATGTAGATTTATGAAGGTTTTCCAAGGTTATTGTCGAGGCTAATAACTATAACTCTAAACCCTCACTTTGTGATGTAACAATATGAGTGATAATTATACCTGAGAAACTGTTGAGATTTGAGGTTCACAATTGAGAGAGCGATCTTTTGGTGCTTTTGAATCCGCTTTTTTATTTGCATCAGTCGGGCTGCGCCCTCGTGTCACACGTAACGCTGCTATGCGCTCAAAAAGTCGTATCCTAAATCACTCAAAATCTCCTCTCTCTCAATTGCGAACCTCAAATCTCAACAGTTTCTGAGAGTCACTCAAAACCCCTACAATATGTCATCCTTCCTGCGTCGACGATTTTCGTCGACGCAGGAAGGATCTTCGTGAAATGCCACGTTCAGGTTATTGGAGCGTTTCACTTCGCGAAGATACCCCAATCAAGTTGAGGACAGGCTCTTCATTTCGATTCGATTAATCGAATCTCCGTTCA
>JBGCEN010000123.1:0-11300 GCA_045106435.1 Rhodothermales bacterium | reverse complement strand
AAATAGGCCGGCACTCCGGGAATGAGCGTGTTCATGTAGCCGCCAATTCCGACGACAATAACCGCCGGCGTAATCACGTACTCGATGGTGTCTGTCACTCCGCATATAAAGCCACCCATCGGGCCAAATGCACTGCGGGTAAACGAGTAAAAGCCACCGGCATGGGGCAGCGCTGCTGATAACTCTGCGATCGTGAAGACCAGGCATATATACATCACAGCCATCAGACAAGTGGCAATGGTGAGTCCCCAGAAACCGCCGGCCATCAAACCAAAATTCCAACCGAAATAGTCGCCTGATATTACCGCACCTACACCCAATGCCCACAGCAGCATCCAGCCGGCGCTTTTCTTTAGCTTCCGTTTTTCAAGGTAGGCGTCATCCACGTGCTCATAATTTGCAATGGATTGTTGTTGTTTAGCATCTGTCATGATTTACCTTGCTTGCAGTGGGGGATTTACTATGTTGAAAACTAAGTTCGATATTCTAGGCAAAAGCGCCTTGAATATCGAACACCCAACAAGGAATGTCCAATTTTGAAGGGTTTTTCAACGCCTTCGACATCCCAAAATCTGTGTTTATTTTTTTGAAGCTATGCCAGTGTGACTTCTTCGTCTGCGATGTTTAAGGCATCGTCAAACGCATCAACGAGGAAGTCCAGTTCATCTTTCGACACAACCAGTGGTGGCACAATCCATAGCCCGAATTTATCACCGGGCACATAAATATGCTTCTCTTCAAATAAATATTTAGCCATGCGTCGGACGACAGAGTCTCCATATTTCTGCGTAGGGTGACGAACCGGCTCTCTGGTTTCCTGGTTTTTAACCAATTCCATGGTCCAGAAGAGGCCCATGCCACGGACGTCTCCAACAGATTTATGCTTGTTGGCTAATTGCCTGAGTTTTTCACCCAGGTACTCACCCAGTTCTGCTGATCGCTCAACCAGTTTTTCGTCTTCGAGTACGCGGATGCCTTCAAGGGCCGCAGCACTGCCAAGTGCGTGGCCGCTGAAGCTTTGGCCGTGGCCAAAAATCACATCATCAAATACTTTCGCAACCTTTTCGCTGAAGATGGTGGCGGTAAGCGGGCAATAGGCGCCTAATGCTTTACCCATGATGATGATGTCGGGCTCGATATCATAATGCTCGATGGCAAGCATCTTGCCGGTTCTTCCCATGCCCGTCATGGTTTCATCAACAATGAGGAGGATATCCCGCTGATCGCATATTTCCCTGAGTTTTTTGAAATAGCCGGGAGGGGGAGGGATAATTCCATTAGATCCAACAACCGTCTCAACGAGCACTGCTGCGACTTTATTGGAGCCACCTTCCAGTTCAATCATTTGGTCGATATAGGACGCACAGGCCAGATCGCATGAGGGATAGGTATGATTGAGCGGGCATCGATAACAGTTGGCCTCCGGTGCGTGTTTGAATCCAGGCGGGTCCAATGGCTCGAGAAACCAGCGCCTTGGATCGCCACTTGCAGCGCTTGCGCCGGCTGTAGCGCCGTGCCACGACCTGTACCTGGAAATTACTTTGTACGGATACGGAAACTGATTTTCCGGCTTCAGATTTTCTGTGCCGGCCTGCGTCATCTGGTGGTATTTGTAAAACCGGGCCGCTTTAATGGCTGCCTCCACTGCAGCAGCCCCGCTTTGCCCAAACCATACGCGTTTGTTGGGAGAGCCGGGTGTAATGGACGCCAGCTTTTGCGCCAGTAAAGCGGTAGGCTCAGTGGCAAAGTCATCGGTCACATAAACAACAGCGTCCATTTGCTTTTTCATCGCCGATAACACACGCGGATGACGAAATCCAAGATTGATACACTCGTGCGCGCTTCTCAGGTCGAATATTTTTCTACCATCTTGTGTGGTGAGCCAACATCCATCTGCAGAAATGATGGGGATAGGCGCATAGTCTTTTTGTGTACTCCAGCACTGCATAAAATGCTTGGCCTGAAGTGCTGACCAGTTTTCGGGAGAGGTAGATGTCATGTAGTCAGTTATCAGTAAACAGTTATCAGTTGTCAGTAAACAGTTATCAGTAGTCAGTAAACAGTTTTCAGAAATCAGAATTTATTTCTCTCTGAAAACTGAAAACTGACTACTGATAACTGTTTATCATTAAAATAACAGTGATCTCGCCCTTGCCAATGCTGCATAAAATAAATTTAGTGCAGTTATTGACGCCGGCTATGTTTCTTAAAGTATAAATTTTGTTATCTTTGGTGCAACAATATTTTCATTCAATCTGAGGACCCTTGACTAGCCCCCAATACGCCACCAAACCATTTAGTATAAATAACAGAACGTACCATCCACCAAATCGCCCTGTTGCTGTTTTGTGTCTTGACGGATCTGCTGACGAATATTTAACCGAATCGCTTGCCAGAGGCCGGATGCCGAACACTGCTGCGTTTCTGGATCGCGGGTATCGCGGATTTGTGCGAGGTGCGTTGCCTTCTTTTACAAATGTCAATAACTGTGCAATCGTAACTGGCTTGCCGCCATCACAGACAGGCATTTGTGGCAATTACTTTGTTGATCCGGATACTGGAGAGGAGGTGATGATGAATTCACCGAGTTATCTTCGGGCAGATACCTTATTGGCCGAGGCAGCGAAAGCCGGCCGCAAAGTCGCGATGGTTACCGCAAAGGATAAATTACGTGCCTTGTTGTCAAAGGGAATGAAAGGCATCGCTTTTTCTGCTGAGAAAGCCAACGAAGTAACAGAAGAAGTAAATGGCATAGCAGACGTGGAGTCGTTTATGGGGCCCGCCCCGGCGATCTATAGTGCAGAGGCCAGTTTGTATGTGTTGCGGGCAGGTGTTGAGCTACTGGCTGCCGGCAAAGCAGATTTTCTCTATCTCTCGCTGACAGATTACATGCAGCACAAATATGCTCCGGAATCAGCTGAGTCTCTTGCGTTCTACGAGAAGATTGACCACGAAATTGGCCGATTGATTGAACTGGGTGCTGTTGTTGGCGCTACGGCAGATCATGGTATGAATGCCAAAACACATCAGGATGGCAGTCCGAATGTGCTTTATATAGAATCCATGTTGAATGAGGCGTTTAATGCCTCCTTTCGGGTCATTTGTCCTATCACAGACCCATATGTTGTACATCACGGTGCATTGGGTTCGGCTGTTACGATTTATGTGCCGGATGAAATTGACCAGAATGAAGTGGCTCGTTGGCTGCTGAAGCATGAAGGCGTGACCGAAGTGTACGATAGAGAAATGGCCGCCATCAAACTTGAACTGCCGGCTGATAGAATTGGCGACCTGTTTGTGCTTTCCGCACGAAATGTAGTATTGGGCAGAACACCTGCGCATCATGATCTTGGTAAACTGGAAGGCACCTTGCGCTCTCATGGTGGACGCTATGAGGAAATGGTGCCGATTCTGATTTCCGAGCCACTCAACGATGCGTATATGATGCGGGCTTCTGGGGACCCGCGAAACTTCGATATTTTTGAATTTACTTGTAATGGAATCCATCCATGATTGAAACCGCTCAGGCTTTGCAGAAGCTACCATCCTATGTAGCCGGCGAGGCCATTTCCACCGACGAACAACTTCATGTCCACTACCCATACACGGGTGAACTTGCAGGGACAGTTTCCATGTTGGGACCTGCCCATGTAGAGAAAATGGTTCAGAAAACGCTTGCCGGCGGCGATACCCTTACGCGGTATCAACGCTTCGAAGTGCTGAACAAGGCGAGGGACTTGCTCAAAGCGAGAGCCGATGAGTTTGCGCACCTGATTCGTATGGAATCAGGACTTTGCATGAAAGAGACCCATTACGAAGTTGGGCGCGCACAAGATGTGCTTCAGTTTGCCGCCATGGAGGCGATCAAAGACGATGGTCAGATTTACTCGTGCGATATTACGCCCAATGGAAAGGCGCGCAAGATCTTTACGTTGCGCGAACCGCTTCGGCTGATTTTTGGCATAACGCCTTTTAATCACCCGTTAAATCAGGTCGCGCACAAGCTTGCGCCGGCGATTGCCTCCGGGGCGGCCATTATACTAAAGCCTTCAGAAAAAACGCCGCTTACCGCCATAAAGTTTGCAGAGTTGCTGTATGAAGCCGGCTTGCCCGGATGGATGCTGAGCGTGTTTGTCGCGCCCATCAAAAGTGTCGTTGAGCCACTTATCAAGGATGAACGCGTTGAGCTTGTATCCTTTACGGGAGGCACATCGGTGGGCAAGCGCATTGCTTCGATGGCCGGCTATAAAAAAACGTGCCTTGAACTGGGCGGCAATGCGCCTTTGATTGTCATGGATGATGCCGACCTCGAAATGGCCGTTTCACTGGCAACGGAGGGATGTTACAGAAACTCGGGACAGCGCTGTACTGCTGTTAAAAGGCTGCTCATCCATGAAGCTATTATAGGTGAGTTTACGAAGGCCTTTGTAGAGAAATCGAAAACGTATATCGCTGGAGACCCGGCTGATCTCAGTACAGTGGTTGGTACGGTCATCGATGAAAAGGCTGCGATGACCCTGGAGCGACGTGTTAAAGATGCCGTACGTGAAGGTGCTGAAGTGCTGCTGGGGGGCAACCGGAATGGTGCGCAGATCGAGCCGACCGTCATTGCGAATGTGCCAAGAACCACTGAGATGGTTTGCAAGGAGTCTTTTGGTCCGTTAGCGCCCATCATGGCAATTCGCGACCTGGACGATGCAATTGCTCTGGCAAATGACTCTTCCTTTGGATTGTCTTCAGGCATTGTGACAAAAAATCTGGACAATGCACTGAAAGCTGTAAAAGGCATCCGGTCAGGAACAGTAAATGTCAATCAGGTGCCTGGTTTCCGTATTGAGCTATCACCTTTTGGGGGAGTGAAAGACTCAGGCCTGGGTATTAAAGAAGGCGTGCAGGAAGCCATGAAGTTTATGACTACGGTTAAAACCTTTTCGCTACCCTGGTAGATTTTGAGGTAATGTTTGGTGGTGATGTTTAGGCAGGATGTGTGCGTAGTGATCATCCTGTTTTACATCACCCCTCGCCTGTTAAAAGCATGCGAGCTGTGTTTTCTGCTATGTTTTCTAATGAGATAGAATGTGATAAAAAAGCATGCAAGATAAGCTACTTTTTACGCCCGGACCATTATCCACCAGTGCCTCCGTCAAGCAGGCCATGCTGCATGATTACGGTTCAAGAGATGAGACGTTCATCACTGCAGTACGAGAGGTTCGCGAAAAACTGCTCAGTCTAACCGGCTTGTCGCAAGCGCTAGGTTATGAAGCGGTGTTAATGCAGGGGAGCGGGACCTTTGGAATAGAATCTGTCGTGGGTTCTACCGTACCGAGGGGTGGTAAATTACTCGTTATTATAAATGGTGCATACGGCCGGCGCATTGCGCAGATGGCTGGTGTGTTAGGGATTGAGACGGTCCAGCTTTCTTTTGATGAAGACAAGGTGCCTGATCTGGATACCATCCATGCAACACTCGCGCAGGATCCGGACATTACGAATGTCTTTGTTGTGCATTGCGAGACAACGACAGGTATTCTTAATCCGATTGAGGCCATTGGAAAGAAGGTCAAGGCGTTTGGCAAAACCTATTGCGTTGATGCCATGAGTAGTTTTGGTGCCATTCCGGTTGATTTGCCGGCTGCCGGCATTGACTACCTGGTTTCATCTGCAAACAAGTGCATTGAAGGCGTTCCCGGTTTCTCTTTTGTGCTGGCGAAAAAGAGCGCCCTTGAGGCTACAGACGGATATGCGAGAAGCCTGAGTTTTGATCTTCTTGCACAATGGAAAGGCCTGGAAGCAAACGGACAATTTCGTTTTACTCCACCTACCCATACCATCCTGGCTTTCCATCAGGCGATTCTGGAATTAGAGGTTGAGGGAGGCGTAGCCGGCCGCGCTGCGCGCTATGCATCAAACAACAAAACGTTGCTGGAAGGCATGGAGGCCATGGGTTTTAAAACCTATCTGGATCCACACATTCAGGGATACATTATTACTTCTTTTTACTACCCCGAGGACAATAATTTCTCATTCAACGCTTTTTACAATGCACTGAGTGACAAAGGTCTGGTGATATATCCAGGAAAGCTTACCAAGGCAGATTGCTTTCGGATGGGCAACATTGGCCAGATTTTTCAAAAAGACATTCACGCGTTGCTGTCTGCTGTTCGAGATACGCTGGATGAAATGAATGTTGTTCTACCTGATGCCACAACTATAGCGGCCGATTAACATGATAGAAAATGGGGCCGGCGAGCAAGATATTGAACAATTCAGATCAGAGGGGGACTTAAATATCTCCCCACGTAGAGATGCATGGGCAAAAGGATATATCGAACCCGAAACAGCAGCCTTGCTTGCTGAGGATGAGAAATACTTCTTACACCAGTCTTTGTCAACACCGTGTTTAAATGTCTTGACTGCGTGTGATGGGCCTTACATCACAGATCAGCAAGGCACCCGCATACTCGATTTTCATGGGAATTGGGTGCATCAGGTAGGATTTAGCAATCCAGAAGTTGTCCGCGCCATTACTGATCAACTACAAGAGCTGTCCTTTTGTACGAGGCGGTATACAAACAAGCCGGCCATCGATCTTGCAAAGAAACTGGTGTCGTTGGCGCCGGGAGATCTGGATAAAGTGCTTTTTGCCCCGGGTGGTACGCTGGCCATGGGTATGGCCCTGAAATTGGCCCGAACGGTGACGGGCCGGCATAAAACGATTTCGATGTGGGATGCTTTTCACGGGGCGTCCCTGGATATGATCTCTCTGGGAGGGGAGGCCATTTTTCGTCAAAATATTGGCCCGCTGCTACCCGGTACAGAACATGCCCCGCCACCGAATCCATCAGAATGTCCGTGGGATTGTGGCAAAACCTGTAGCTTGAAATGTGCTGATTACATCGAGTACATGCTCAAGAAGGAAGGTGATGTGGCTGCCGTGGTTGCTGAAACAGTCAGGAGTACGCCATACATCCCGCCGCCGGAATACTGGCAGAAAGTGCGCGCAGCTTGTGATCGGCATGGCGCGCTGCTTATTCTCGACGAAATTCCCCACGCGCTGGGGCGTACCGGGAAGATGTTTTCAGTGGAGCATTATGGTATTGTGCCAGATATGCTGGTGATCGGTAAAGGCCTTGGCGGCGGTATTTTTCCGCTGGCAGCGCTAATCGCACGCGGTAAATTTGATGTAGCCGGCACGCGGGCACTCGGTCATTATACCCACGAGAAAAACCCTGTGGCGTGTGCAGCAGCGCTTGCCACAATTAAGGTTATAGAAGAAGAGGGCTTGCTGGACCATGTAGCAAAGCTAGGCGCTTACGCCCGGCAGCGGCTGGAGGAAATGATGGCCGCCCATTCCTTTATCGGTGATGTGCGCGGTATCGGGTTGATGCTCGGCGTAGAGATTACACATGAACGTGCCAATGATCTGGCTGAAGAGATTATGTACAGCGCTTTGTCCAAAGGCCTGAGTTTCAAACTAACGATGGGCAACATCCTGCTCCTTGTGCCGGCTTTAACCATCACACGCGTGCAAATGGATGAAGCACTCGATATTCTGGCAAGATGTTTTGAAGAGGTCGAATAACCATGAAGGCATTTTAATGCACAGATTTATCCATGCTAGATATTTATTACTGCTGACAGGTTTTTGCCTGATTAGCTTTTGCCTGATAAGCCAGCCACTGTTTGGCCAGGTAGCCGGGGTAAAGCACGTGGTACTCATTGGCATTGACGGATTAAGTCCGGATGGCGTACACACGGCGAATACACCGCAGATGGATGAGATGATCAACGGAGGCGCCTATTCCTTTAAAGCAAGATCCGTGCGGCCAACAAGCAGCAGTCCGAACTGGGCCTCTATGATCATGGGCGCCGGCCCGGAACAGCATGGGGTAACATCCAATGGATGGACTGCCAATAATTTCACCATATCTCCGGTTGCCAAGGGCGTTGAAAGCATCTTTCCAACGATTTATAGCTTGCTTGATGTTCAAACTCCGGACGCCGTTACGGCCAGTATTTACGATTGGGATGGTATCAGTAGATTGTTTGAGCACAGTGCTGTCGACGTAGTTATCAATGCAAGCGATGCTGAAGATGCCGTCAAGATGGCGCAACTTACGTTTACCCAATACAAACCTGTATTTACGTTTATCCATCTCGATCATGTAGACCACGCCGGCCACGCCTCCGGGTGGAAATCTGCGCCTTATTATGCGGCCGTCACCGAGGCTGATGGGTACGTAAAGGATATTACAGACGGACTGGCATCTGCCGGTATGTTGGAAGAAACGATCATCATCATTGCATCGGATCATGGAGGTTCTGGTACGGGTCATGGCGGCGATTCGATGAGCGAACTGGAAACACCCTGGCTTATCGATGGGCCGGGTATTGAGAAAGATCTGGAAATTTCTGAGCCGGTGTACATTTACGATACGGCTGCCACCATTGCAGCTGTACTCGGTGTCTCGCAACCGTATGCATGGATTGGCCGGCCAGTGCTGAGTGTATTTGAAGAAGGAATACTAACCTCAAATGAGGCATCGATTGAGATCCCCAGACAGCCGGCGCAGTTTTTCATTTCTCAAAATTACCCCAACCCTTTTGGACCTGAAACCCAGTTTGACATTGAATTGGCCAAAAGCCAACACGTGGATGTGGCGCTTTACGATGTGCAGGGAAAGCGCATTGCTTCATTGTATGAAGGCGTTTTACCCGCACGCCAACCCCATCCAATAAAGGTGGCTGTAGCAGATCTTTCAAATGGCATCTACATGATGCGATTTCAGGGAGAGTATTTTTCTACGGTAAGAAGCGTGGTGTTGCTCAAGTAGGAGATGAAACGCGTGCATACAAATGAAAAAGTAGACATAGCGATCGTGGGTGCAGGCATTGTCGGTCTTGCACATGCGCTGGAAGCAGCAAAGCAAGGCTACGCTGTTCGTGTATTTGAACGAAATCGCCGACCGTTAGGCGCATCCATCCGAAATTTTGGGATGATCCTGCCGTTGGGCATGAAGCCCGGTATACAGCATGATCGTGCGTTGCGGTCTCGTGCCATCTGGCAATCGATTATCCGGGAAACAAGCTTGTGGCACAGCGATCAGGGCGTAATGGTCCCTGCCTATCATGCGGATGAACAGCGTGCCATGGAAGAATTCATCGCCTGGGGACCTTCAAATGATTACGCTGTCTCGTGGCTCAATGCCGCGCAAGCAACTGATTTAAGCCCCGTCAATGCGCACAATCTTCGGGGGGCATTGTACAGCTCCATAGAGCTGTTAATCAATCCGAAAGAAGCCCTCGATGTACTGGTTGAATTTCTGCGTACCCGATACAACGTACGCTTTGATTTTAATACCGTTGTAACGGCTGTTGATGCACCCGCCCTGATCGCCGGCGGCCAGGAAATGCAGGCGGAGCGGGTGGTTGTGTGTTGTGGTTCAGATTTCCAGACGCTGTACCCGACCGCTTTAGCCGGACAGCCTGCGAAGCAGTGCAAGCTGCAAATGATGCAAACCAAACCGCAAGCCTCCAATTGGTCATTAGGCCCTTTTCTGGCAACCGGATTGAGTCTGACACACTATGCTTCTTTTGCGGCATGTCCTTCGGTACATGATATCAGGAATCGTGTGGCAGAAGATTGCCCGGATTTGATTCGATGGGGCATTCATTTTCTGGTCGCTCAATATGCCAACGGCCAGTTGGTCATCGGCGATTCTCATGTTTATGACGACATGATTGACCCTTTTGATGATCAGGAAATTGACCAGTTGATTATGGATTACGTACCGACTTTTTTAACACCACCCACCCTGGAAATCGACAAACGTTGGCACGGGATATACACAAAAACTGAGACCGGTGAGCCTTTGATTCTTGCGCCGGCGCCCCATGTGCGAATTGTCACAGGTCTGGGCGGCGGAGGAATGACCACCAGTTTTGCGCTCGCTCAGGACGTTTTTGAGGCCTGGAATTAGTGCTGTGTAAAGTTAATTTTTAAACGGCCTTTGTATGAAGCGGATTAAAGAAAAGAGAGAGGATTTGTTTTTCCACTCTTCCCTCTATGACTCTCTTCATAATCTTGTTTTACCTATTTGCTGATCGAATACAATTTTAAGTTCATTCATTTTTATTCAACGATCCCCTCCATCACCATGCTGAGATCATTTTGGACTAAGCCGATTCTTATACCTTTCTTGCTTCTATTTGTATGGGCGAGCAATGAATCTTACGGGCAGGAATCGTTTCGTGTCGCACCCTATTTGCAATATGGCACCAAAAGCTCCATGGTTGTGCTTTGGGAAACAGAAACGCCGGCGACAACCCGTGTGGAATATGGCAAAAGCAGGCTGGGAGATAAGGCCCCCAATCTCTCTCAGGTAAAGGAGATGTCAGGGCTTCGCACGATGCACGAAGTCATTGTGGACAATCTTGAAATCGAGACCAAGTATTTCTGGCGCGTGGTTACTGAAACTGAATCAGGAGAACGCATGGTAAGCGAGCCCTCGACATTTCGAACAAATGTGAAGGATTCGACAGCGTTTGGTTTTTTGCTTTACGGAGATTCGCAGAGCAATCCGGATGTGTGGGCGAAAGTGGCACAGCTTGGTTGGGGGGAGCGGCCTAATTTTGCGTTGCTGGCCGGCGACCTGGTTGACCGCGGGGGAAACATAGACGATTGGTTGGTGGAGTTCTTCCCGCCGGCCAATGTACTCATGCGCCGCGTGCCTGTGTACACCGCACTGGGCAATCATGAGGATGATCATGAGCATTATTACCAGTACATGCACAACCCGCCTCCCGAGTATCATTACACGTTTAAGTATGGCAATGCGCAGTTCTTTATTGTGGATACAAACCGGCCTGTGTCAGAAGGATCTGAACAATACATCTGGCTCGAGCAAGAACTTGCAAAGTCGACCGCAGCATGGAAATTTGTGATTCATCACCATCCGCCCTTTTCATCTGAAGAAAACGACCACGGTGATACGGAGACCGGTTCAACGACCTACGGAACGCATGCGCGAAACCTTGTCCCGTTGTATGAGCATTATGGGGTTGATTTCTGTCTGTTTGGTCACGTACACATGTATGAACGAACCTGGCCGCTTTTAAAAGGACAGGTTAATCAGAAAAACGGTGTTGTTTATATCAATTCTGGAGGTGCCGGCGGTGGACTGGAAGATTTTGCGCCCACGCGATCCTGGTTTACTGCAAAGGTGCGAAGTCTGCATCACTACGGGTATTTTATGGTGCATGATAACACCGTGCAGTTTCAGGCGATTGATGAAGATGGC
>JBGCEN010000122.1:0-9710 GCA_045106435.1 Rhodothermales bacterium | reverse complement strand
AAAATTGGTGTCCGCAATGGGATGTACATGGCCTCAGCAGATGAGATTTACATTACCGTTCACGGACAGGGCGGTCATGCGGCAGCCCCGCATCTCATGGACACTGATACCGTTTATGTGGCGTCACAAATCGTGGTAGCCTTGCAAAGCATCATCAGCCGGCACTGTTCGCCCGACGCGCCAAGCGTACTCTCTATTGGCAAGATGATCGCAGACGGCGCTACAAATGTGATTCCTACTACAGTCAAGATGGAAGGCACCTTCAGAGCAATGGATGAGAAGTGGCGATTCCACGCGCATGAACTGATCAAAAGAACCGTTGAGCATACTGCTGCTGCACATGGTGCAAAAGTGGATTTGAAGATCCTGGTCGGCTACCCTGCCCTGTTTAACCATCACACCCCTACCGATTTTCTTCGCACGGCAGCGCATTCGTTTGTTGGTGAAGAAAACACCGTTGAACTCGATAAATGGTTTGCCAGTGAAGATTTTTCTTTTTACCTGAACGAGATACCAGGTTCTTTTTACCGCGTAGGTATTCACAGCGAAGCTCTTGGCAATGTGCGCGGTTTGCATACGCCCACATTTAATGTAGATGAAGAAGCGCTCCGCACTTCAACAGGCTTCATGGCTTTCCTTGCACTTGAATACGGACGAAAGTATACCGGGTGATTTTAAGTGTACAGTCTTGTCGAGCGACAGTCTTCAGTAAAAAATCTGACAACTGTAAGCTGAGAACCACCAACTAAACCAAACCCAACCAATCCTATTTCATGCACGAACAACTCCCCCCTTTCCCCGGTTTTCAGCCGGCTGCCTTCGATTTTCTCAAACAACTGGTTCTTAACAATGAACGAGAGTGGTTCAAGGCACGCAAAGCAACATACGATGATGAAATTGTATGGCCTATGCAGTGTTTGCTGGCTGAGGCAGCTCGCGAGGCGGGTGCAAGAGGATTTACGCTTACAGCGGACCCAAAAAAATCCATCTTTCGCATTTACCGTGACACGCGGTTTTCGAAAAACAAAGCGCCATACAAAACTGCTGCCGGCGCTGTGCTAACCCGAAACGGAACGAACAAAAGCTTTGGCGGGGTCTACATTCATTTAGAACCAGACCAATGCTTTCTGGCTGCCGGCTTCTGGCATCCAGACAATGACAAATTGCGCGCCTGGCGGAGCTACATGGCCAATCATCAACACGACTTTATGTCGATGGTTGACAAGCTGGCAGAATCCAAGCTTGAATTGGAGAGTGATGAAGCATTAAAAAGAATGCCGAGAGGGTTTGAAGACTACGCCGGCACAGACGTCGAATCCTACCTGAAATGGAAGTCGTTTACAACAAGCCGCAAGTTTAAAGACAAAGCGTATCAGAACGCCAGCTTTATCGATGAAGTGATGCGGTTTATGGAAGAAGTCTATCCGTTTTTATTATTCGGATGGGATACGGAATAGGCGGTTCCGGGTTTGGAGTTCTGGGTTCAAGGTTGGCGTTTTCGGGAAGCTCCGCGTAGTGCAAATACAACCTCCCCTCTTTTTTCAAGGATGGGGTGGTTAATAAAAGTATTGCATGCTGAAAATATCCTGCGTTCAAAGTTTTGGGCTTATTCGTGAGAACAATCACTTCTTCCGAATCTCTATAAAAAGCGGAAGCCGACATCAGTTGACCTGATGCCGGCTTTCTCCCGGGTGGGGGAGGCTATATTATCTATATATAAAAGGCGATTTCGATTAAGATCTAAAAGAACGCCTTGTTGGTTTCAGTAAAGTCATGAATGCCATCAGGCCAAAAAAAGCGAGGAGGGCGGAAACTGCTAATTCGGTGGCAAACATTGTATAATCCTTTTTAAGTGTTATTCTTTATTTCTGTGCATTTCTACGCTAGCTGGTTTCGTTCGGATTGATACGTTCAACCTATTTAGCATGGTACTGTGGTAGTATTTATCGCACCAATTTTCCTTTTATTAATGGCTGGGCGGAAATTTTTTCTATTTAATCGACAAAAAATGCCTCAATCGATCTTTTTAAAGAATTATCGTGCTTCTTTCCCTGTAATTTGCGCTTTCAGCATACGTGCCCGAATTTCCCTCCGTTGAACCTTGCACGCCTTGATTTAAAAACCGGCTGCTTCAAAAAACACCCAGAGCTGATGAATAAAGACATCTTAATTATCTTGATGTTTGTTGGGCTTCTCCTGACGACATCAGTAATAAGCGCATTTTGGCCTTTCTCATCACAACCCTCTTATGCTGTAAAACAACAACCAACCGCTCCGCTCACCGACCGGGCTTTTATCGACGACACAAAACCGGGCTGGGTGTCTCTAACTTCTGAAGACTTCACGGATGTAAACGGCGAAGCAGATACCTGGAGTTGGGAGGGAGATATGCTGAAATCCACGGGAGAACCCATTGGAGTCTTGCGCACCGTGGAGACATTCAAGAATTTCGAAATGGTCATTGAGTGGCGACACCTGAAAAACGCCGGCAATTCTGGTATGTTTGCCTGGGTCCCCATGAGCACACTTGACACCCTCGTCGCCGGCGAGCTGCCGGGCATGGGTATCGAGGTGCAAATGCTTGATCATGGATACAAAGAGAGATATGAAGCCAACTCGGGCAATACAGGCGATTGGTTTTCTACCAATGGCGATATCTTCCCGGTGGGTGCATCTACCTTAACCCCTTTTCCACCAACGTCACCCAATGGCGTGCGAAGCTTTCCCAGCGAAAACAGAAGCAACGGGTATGGTGAATGGAATCATTACTATGTTCGGGGCATCAACGGAGAGATTCGGCTTTGGGTAAACGGTGCTGAGGTATCCGGAGGCACAGGCGCTGAGCCGGCGGAAGGCCATCTCTGCATGGAAGCCGAAGGATCGCCGATTGAATTCAGAAAATTACGTATTAGAGAGCTGCCCTAGCACAACTTTATCCATTGGGATAAAGTTGTGAATATCGAACATCGAACAAGGAATGGCCAATTATGAAGTGTTTCTTAATCCTTCAACATTGGAAATTCCTTGTTCGATGTTCGATATTCAAAAACTTCACTTCATCACGGGCATATCTGCACCTACGTCTTCTCTCCATTGCTTCATCATTTGATGCAACTCCTCTACTTTCCCGGGCATTTCCTCAGCAAGATTTGTTGTCTCTCCCCTATCGGTATCCAGGTTATACAATTCCAGGCTTCCGTCTTCAAAGAACTCGATTAATTTGAATGCTCCTCTTCTGATACTGGCAGCAGGGGTTGTGCGCCACGGGTTTGTCATCGGGCCGGCTTTTTCCAAATAGGCCGGAAAGTGCCAGTGTAAATTGCGCGTCTCAATCTCCGAGTCTCCTTTCATCAAAGAAGCTAAACTTACACCGTCTGCCTCGTCAGGCACTTCAAATCCAACGATTTCAGCGAAGGTTGGGTAAAAATCAGTACCGATAACCGGGGTGTCATTTTCACGGCCCTGAGGAACGACAGCCGGCCACTTCATGGCCAGTGGCACACGAATACCGCCTTCGTATAACATCCCCTTGTACCCGCGCAAAGGTTCGTTTGAAGTAGCCTGAATAGCACCGCCATTATCTGAATAAAAAATGACGAGGGTATTCTCAGTTTCACCCAGCGCCTCTATTTTATCCAGTACGCGTCCTACACTTTCATCCATGCTTTCTATCATGGCCGCGTAGGTTGCATTGCGCTGCCCTCCATCAGGTGCCTTGTTTTTGTATTTCGATGTGATTGCCTCCTTCCCCTGGATCGGCGTATGTACCGCGTAATGGGTTAGATACAGAAAAAAGGGCTGACCGGCGCTTTGATCCAGAAAATCCAACGCCTCGTTTGTGAGCCGATCTGTTAAGTATTCTCCCTCGGGGCCATCTGTCAGGGTAGGATTTTTATAGGGTGAGAAATGTCCCCCTGGCGGCGAACCTCGATGGTGGCCCGCCTTATTCACGTCGAAGCCCTGATCTTCAGGAAAGTATCCCACATCTCCCAAGTGCCATTTACCAAAATGTCCGGTTGTATAGCCCGCACCCTGCAACGCTTCAGCCAGCGTTACATACTCCAACCCCAGCGTTACGTTATTCTCCACAGGGATCATGCGCCTGTTTTCTTCTTTTCCCCTGGCCGCTGAACTTACTGTGTAAATTTTGTGGCGTGGCGCATACATTCCTGTCATCAAAGAAGCGCGGCTCGGGGCACAATTCGGTGCATTGGCATAAGCATTGGTAAAGATGACGCCGGCTTCCGCCATTTTGTCGATGTGAGGCGTCTCGTAATATTCACTGCCATTAAAGCCCACATCTTTCCACCCCAAATCATCTATGTAGAAAAATACGATATTGGGAGGAGATTCAACGTGCTGATCTTCGATATTTTTCGATGCTTCGCAGCCGGCGGATATCAAAAAAAGTGTGCAGATTAGCACATGGAATAGCCGATTGGTAATCATGGTTAACACAAGATTTATTACAGGCAACAACAAGCAATGTGCAAAACAGGGTGAACAATTCTATTGGATGTGCTAAATTCAGCAAAACCTCCCTAAATAGCGACATGATTAGAAAAAACTTGGTTCCTAAATCTATACGTACCCTCACCGCCGGCCTTGTATTTGCCGGATTCATATGTACATCTGGCTGTACCCCATCCGAATCACCCGTTGAATCATCGCCCCCCAATATCGTATTGATTTACGCGGATGACCTCGGCTACGGTGATGTAAGTAGTTACGGTGCAACCGCTGTTGCAACACCTAACATCGACCGTATCGCTGAAGAAGGGCTGCTTTTCACAGACGCACATGCGCCTTCAGCAACCTGTACCCCATCCCGGTATGCCATGCTTACAGGCCAATATGCCTGGCGTAAAAAAGGCACTGGCATTGCGCGCGGCGATGCTGCAATGGTCATTGATCCTGAACAAAGCACAGTTTCTGACATGCTCAAGCGTGCCAACTATGCAACCGCTGTTGTTGGAAAATGGCATTTGGGTCTGGGGCCGGAAGGGGGGCCAGACTGGAACGGTGATATCAAGCCGGGGCCGCTGGAAATTGGGTTTGATGAAGCTTTTCTCATCCCTGCCACCGGCGATCGGGTGCCCACGGTCTATGTTGAAAACCACCGCATTGTAGGGCTCGACCCTGCGGATCCTATAACGGTTAGCTTTAGTGGTCCAGTAGGTGAAGAGCCTACTGGCAAGGAAAATCCTGAGTTACTGAAGATGCATCCGAGTCATGGACACGACATGACGATTGTGAATGGCATCAGTCGTATTGGCTACATGACGGGAGGCCAGGCTGCCCGCTGGGTTGATGAGGACATGGCGGATGTAATAACCGAACGGGCTGTAGATTTTATTGATCGTAAAAAGGACGCTCCTTTTTTCCTTTTCTTTTCCTTGCATGATATCCACGTACCCCGCGTCCCTCATCCCCGGTTCGTCGGCGCAAGCGGAATGGGGCCCAGAGGTGACGTGATTGTACAAACCGATTGGAGCGTAGGCCAGGTATTAGATAAACTAGATCAACTTGGACTTGCAGAAAACACGATGGTCATTTTCACGAGCGACAATGGTCCTGTGATAGACGATGGCTATGAAGATCAGTCGGTAGAATTATTGGGCGATCACAACCCTTCAGGAGCGTTTCGTGGCGGCAAGTATAGCGCTTTTGAAGCCGGCACAAGAGTCCCTTTTGTTCTACGTTGGCCGGCGCGTGTATCTGCTGCAAAATCTGACGCATTGCTTTCACAGGTAGATTTAATGGGTTCACTTGCTGCACTCACGGATGTAGCTCTGCAAAATGAAGAAGGTCCGGACAGCTTTAATGCCTTATCAACCTGGTTAGGGGAAGACACAAAAGGGCGCGATTACCTAATCGAGCACAACTCGGCCGGCACGCTTTCGCTCGTTGAGGATGGCTGGAAATATATAGAGCCAAGTAGTGCAAGAGCATACAACGCAAATACTGATATCGAATTAGGCAACAATCCGGAGCATCAACTCTACCAGCTTTCATCGGATATCGGAGAACAGAAGAACCTCGCCGGCGAAAATCCAGAGCAGTTGCAAAAAATGATCGCTTCTTTGGAGAGGATAAAGAGTCAGGCTCAAACGCGAAAGTAGCACATATAGTCAACACTTCATAAAACGTAGTATGCCGAAGAGAATTTATATCTCTTCGGCATACTGCTATGGTAGAATGATCAATTGCGCATGATTATAGCACCGACGAGGACGTACCGCGCGACTGTTCCTGCCATTAATCTCAAGTCAAGCTGGGGACTCTTGGTCAGAAAATTCGTCAACAGAATCCGTCGACATGTACCCAACGGGCCCGCAACCTTGTTATACAGTTCAGAATGGAGGATATTGCTCATCAGAAACGATTAGAGACAATCTATTTTCGTACATGATATTTTCCACTTTCTGCTGTAGCAATGACTCAGAAACTTTCGTTTTTATTTACTCCGTTGATTGTGCTTGGTCTGAGCACGACAGCTTGTACGCCACAACATCCGGCGCCAGCCGGCTCCGGCGCAGACTGGGCCCATTATCTCGGACACACGAGCAGCAGTCAGTACTCTTCCCTTGATCAGATCAACAAAGAAAATGTCGCTCAGCTGGAAGTTGCCTGGACGCACGTCACAGGCGACAGTTCACAATATCAGGCAAATAATCTGGTTGTCGACGGTGTCGTGTACACGCCAACGCCTGGCCATTTGCTGACAGCGCTTGACGGTGCCACAGGTGAACTCCTCTGGACCTTCGATCCCGACACTGTCATCGAGTCCAAGCCAAGCAGGTCATCGCGTGGCCTTATGTACTGGAGTGACGGGATAGATCAGTGGATTTTCATATCAAAAGGGCCCCGGCTCTATGCAATCGACGCTAAAAGCGGGGTATCTGCGTCTTCCTTTGGAGAAGGGGGATCGATTCATCTGGGGGATGCTATGGATGTAGCGGGCCGACCAACTGTTGTGCTCCATACGCCGGGTTACATCTATAACGACATGATCATCATTGGTGCCAGAGTCACAGAAGACACGCCTGGTGCCGTCCGAGCTTTTGATGTTCGCACAGGCGAACGCAAGTGGATCTTTCATACGTTGCCTCGTCCAGGCGAAGCGGGGTCAGAAACCTGGCCAGAGGGATACCTCGACAAGACCGGCGGAGCATCAGATTGGTCGGGCCTCTCGATTGATACCGAACGCGGCATCGTGTATTCTTCGACCGAAACGGCCGGCCCCGACTTTTACGGCGGTAATCGCTGGGGTGAAAACCTGTTTGCCAATTCGCTGATCGCACTTGATGCCAACACTGGAGAGCGTCTCTGGCACTTCCAATTTGTCCACCACGATCTGTGGGACATGGACAATCCAGCGCCACCGAACCTGCTTACCGTCATGCACGAAGGCCGGCTGCGGGACGTTGTTGCACAGGGCACAAAAATGGGGTACCTGTATGTCTTCGACCGCGTAACAGGCGAGCCACTGTGGCCCATCGAGGAGCGCCCGCAGCCGGCATCAAAACTTCCAGATATGAAAGCCTGGCCTACGCAGCCACATCCAACAAAACCACCTCGTTTGATGCGGGATTTGTATACCGAAGACGATGTTTCGACCATCTCACCCGAGGCTCAGGTGATGACCACTGAAACGCTTGCACGGATGGGCACATACGGATCGTTTCCGCCTCCGAGTCTTGACCAAACCATTATCTTCCCAGGGTACGACGGAGGCATGGAATGGGGTGGATCCGCTATCGGACCTGGAGGCATGCTGTACGTCAATATCAACGAAATCCCCTGGTTCTACCAGTTGGTTCGGACGAAAAACGAAGACGGCGCGCCTATATCCAGCGGCGAATTGTTTTATCGGGTACGCTGTGCCTCATGCCACGGAATCGATCGCTCCGGCGACCCGGGTGGCGGCTTCCCCCCACTTACCGACCTCGCCGGCCGAAGTACGCGAGAAGCTGTTTCGCAACTCATCACCAACGGAGGTGCGCGCATGCCTGCCTTCGATCACTTGCCAGAGACACAACGCAAAGCCATCGTTAACTTTCTGTTTGGCGATGCACAGACTGAAGGCGAAGAAGAGAATGACGATCTACAACCGTACGTTTTTCGCGGTTTTCATCGTTGGCTCGACGACGAAGGCTATCCGGCTATCAAGCCGCCCTGGGGCACACTCAATGCCGTTGATTTGAATACCGGCGAGATCAAGTGGAAAGTGCCATTAGGCGAATACAAGGAATTGACGGCGCGCGGGATTCCTCCGACGGGCACTGAAAACTACGGTGGCCCCATTGTCACAGGGAGCGATCTCATCTTCATAGGCGCCACAGCCGATGAAACAATACGGGCTTTCGACACCGAAACCGGCACCATCCTCTGGGAACACGGTCTTCCATTCGGTGGCAACGCTACGCCGAGCACGTATATGGTAGATGGGAAACAGTATGTGATCATTTCAGCTGGGGGATGGAAGTCCAATCGGCCAGCCGGCGGCTCACTGGTTGCGTTTGCATTGCCGGATTGAGCGTTTTACGGCTGGTCCGCACGATCCAGAAAACAACATTTAAATTCCTTAAACTACTGCTTCACAATCACATTCAGGGCTCGAAATGAAATCGATCTCCATCGTTTTTCTGTTCATTTTTTTCGCCGGCTGCTCAGACCAAAAAGCGCTCACCATTGCTACGGTCAATAACTCTGACATGATTATCATGCAGCAGCTTTCTACACAGTTTGAAGCAGAAACAGGTATTAACCTGGACTGGGTTGTACTCGAAGAGAACACGCTTCGGCAGCGGGTCACAACAGACATAGCGACAAATGGCGGGCAGTTTGATATTGTGACAATCGGCGCATACGAAACGCCTATATGGGGGAAACAGGACTGGATCATGCCATTGGATGATTTGGGAGAAGCTTATGATTACGGTGATATCTTTGAACCAGTTAAAAACAGCCTGTCGGTAAATGGCACCCTGTATGCTGTCCCATTTTACGCAGAAAGCTCATTCACCTTTTATCGCACAGACCTGTTTGAGGCGGCCAATCTGGACATGCCGGCCGCGCCTTCGTATCAACAAATTCAGTCTTTTGCAGCCGCCTTACACGACCCTGACAACAATCAATACGGTATCTGCTTGCGTGGTAAAGCCGGATGGGGTGAAAATATGGCCTATGTCAGCACGCTCGTCAATACTTTTGGCGGACGGTGGTTCGACATGGACTGGGATCCTCAGCTTGATTCGCCAGAATGGGCAGCAGCCGTAAAATTTTATGTTGATCTATTGACCAATTATGGTCCTCCAGGGGCTAGTGCCAATGGGCACAATGAAAACCGCGCATTGTTTGCCAGTGGCAATTGCGCAATGTGGATTGACGCGACCTCAGCTGCCGGCTACATCTTCAATCCTAATGACAGCAAGGTAGCAGATAAAACCAGTTTCACCAGTGCCCCTGTAGCTGTAGAAGCTAAAGGATCAGGCTGGGCATGGGCCTGGGCATTGGCTATTCCGAAGTCGAGTAAGCAATCGGAAGCCGGCAAACAGTTTTTACAGTGGGCCACTTCAAAAGAATACATAGCGCTCGTTGGAGAAACCGAAGGGTGGGCTGTAATTCCACCAGGCACAAGAGAGTCTACCTATGCAAACAAAGCCTACCAGGAAGCAGCACCGTTTGCCTCATTCACGCGAGACGCT
>JBGCEN010000121.1:0-14115 GCA_045106435.1 Rhodothermales bacterium | reverse complement strand
CGTTCGTGCTTTTTGCGCGCCCAAAAAGCACACAAAAGGGCGCCCGCCAAATAAATGCACCCTTTTATCCCTGTCGCACTAATCCGTACCCAGGGACATTAAATACAGTGATGAAAAGAAACGCACCAGCCTCAGTCCCTGGCTAAACGCTTCGATAAAAGGCCCCCGCACAACGCCGCGCATTTGCCGGGATATCCCTGCGCAAAAGTTTATTCAAAAGGGTATGCAAAATGGATAAAGTCGAGCTTAGAAACTGTTGAGCTATAATCATTGAAAGAAGCCTTGAAAAACTGAACGGACCATTGGTTACGCGTTATTCCGTTCCATCGTTTTTATGACACAAACAAGCCAGGATTGCCAATCGCACCTCACTTCTTAAGCGTTCGCTTCATTCTTCCAACAGCAAGAAAAAGCTTATCAAACACATGGATATGTATTTGTGCAAATGCAAAACCCACTGTTGACATCACCAGACCGCGCACCATTTTAAAGAGCGTTTCACGCCACCTAACCAAAGCTATAAAGGTCTTCCCAATCACCTTCGCATAACTTTGTCGCAGCAAAAAAGTAATGAGGACCGCAACGATTGCCCAACCTACCCATCCAATTGTAATCTCAATCCCTCCCGGAGGCATAAGCTCGAGTAAAACCACATCAGAACGCATACATAAAAGCCACAGAAAACCCACCAGGATGGCTATTTTAAAGATCCAGGAAACTACCTTCAGAGGCGTTGAGAGGCTCCATATTTTGAAAGCCGGCTGACTGGCAACCTCCAACATGCGTTCAATCTTTTCTTGTACCTTCCGGCTTTCACCACGTGTAAACAAGGGTTCCTCAATCTTTAGAAATGACCACTCATATCTTTCTTCTCTATCTACTTCATGACGCGGGAATCCTATTAATTTATCAGCATAAGTGGCAGCCATTAAATAGCCATTGGTCATTAAGGCGTTGGCCTCTACTTCGGAAAAGGAATCTAGATCGGTACGTATGCCTGCCAGCAATTCTTGTGTATTTCTCAATATACCATGATCAAGCAAATCACTATGTGTTCTCAAAGGTAAGTCCGGCGGCTCTTCACATTCCTTCCAGTCAACAGGATCTACTTCCAGCCCCTTTTTCAAATGCAAAACCATGAGCCCGTTCAGTAGCCCCGCACGCAACCGCGCCTTAAGATCTTGAAATTGAGATTGCCTAACCCTTTCCATTAATACAGAATTAGTACGCAATACAGACCCTATAACACCTCCTGCAGGATCTGACTGAGAAGTCATTTGGCCACTTGCATCACTTACAATAAGCACATCACAGTCCTGCTCAAGCAAACTGGTAACTCCTTGGTTGTCATGTACGCCGCCATCAACTAACCTGACGGTCAAGTTCTTATGTCTCGTACTCTCGGTATCTTTGGGGTACAGCCGGGGAAGTGCAACAGGCTCAAAAAGCCCTGGTACACAAGCAGAAGCTCCTACGGCTTTACCGAGCCGTACGCGTAATTTACCAGACTCTTTTCGATGTTCATTAGGCGGCCGGTATTCATCGGGGGCCTGATTATACCACATCCTGCGCAGCCGCCAATTCCCATCAATCTTTTCGTCTATAGAAAAAGGGGACTCTCCCATGTAAGTACTTGTAAATTGCCAATTATGCCCCGTATTTAGAGACGTGGCGTTAAGTACAAGCATTGGGACTTTGTTTCGGCGCTTCCAGTTTTCACTCTTGGGTTGAAAACTTTTAGATGGATCCGACTCAGATTTGTCTTGCCTCGGCTGTATGAGAAGCTCATCTAGATATCTTTTTGTACTGCCACCATCTTTTACCTTTGAGAAAATCTCCTTTTCAAACAATTCTCCCAATCGATCGGTACGGGAATAATTTGGGAGAAACGCCATCTTCAAGTTACCAATCAAACTCCCTGCAACCCTTATTCTCAAGTTACTTTCCACTCCCGAGAAGAAGTCATGCGCAACCCGTTCTACCAGTTTGATATAATCCTCACGTTTAATTACGCTTTCCAGATCGCGACCTTCATCATCTCGATCCCATTTTTCTTGAAGTAGTTTTCGAACCTCTAGATAGTAATGTGCACCTACAATCGACCCGCCTGAAACACACGAAAGCACATGAACATGGCGCAATAGGTCTTCTTCTGCAAGCCGTGCCAGCACACCAATATGAAACAATGATGCTCTAAAACCACCTCCAGATAGAGCCAACCCTAATTTACCAACAAAAAGAGAACAAGCAGCTTCTTTATCATCATCGAGAAGTTTTAAAACTGTCTTCCAGGCCTCAGTACTTTCTAAAGGCTCATTGCTAGAAGAAGCTCTTTGTATAAGGGCAAGCTGTGCAAGTTGACGTGCCGTGCTTTCAAATTCCCACTGCTTTGGTGGACTATCTAAATTTTGTGCATCTTCAAGAATTTGATTTGCAATGGCGTATTCTCCCAGACCGAAATAAGCTTCCATCAGAGATGCCATCAACCACCACCCAGGCTTATTTGATTTCTCAATGATTTCTGGCAAGGTACTTACAAGCTCTTCTCTTACTTCCCGGGCCTGATCACGGCGTCTTTTTGCAACAGCAGATTCAGACCTTGTCTCTTTAGCTTCTGTTTCTTCTATGTTAGCCAGCAAATCCAGAACAAATGCTGCATTAATGCTCGTGTATCCTTCACGAACCTGGTTCAGCCCAACATCCTTTAGATTGTCTATGTTTTCTCCCGCACACTCTCTCTTGCGCAATTCAGCAGCCGGCTTATGACCACGCTCATAATAATAGGCCAGAGAGCGTTCTAAATGAGTTTTTCGCGCATCTACTTGCCACTTCCGTTTAAAAATAGCCCCTGCAATACCTAGTGTCTCCTGATTAACTGTAGTATCTAAATCACCTTCATAATCCAATATATCTAAAGCTTTTTCGAGTGCAAAATGACGGGGCAAGTCAGGATCCTTGTAAGTACAAAGCGCATGTTGTTGTCGGAGTTTAAGACTAAAATCTGCCTTGTCAATCTTTTGATCTCGATCTTCGCGAGCTCGCTCAAGAAGCCGGCGTGCCATCCCAAATTTACTTTTACCCTTTAAAACCATTGCAAGCGCAAATAATTCTTCAGGGTCACCGCTGGGGCCACGTAAGATCTTCCAGGCAGCTTTAATTGGATCAGGGTTGGTTTTTCCAGAATTCAGATCACTCATCTCGAATTACTATTTCAAATAGACATATTTTCTAAAACCTTGCACGCTCAATTGCTTGTCCTGAAAGCAACAAAACCAACGTCACCATTTTTGCTCATCAAAGTATATACTTAAATATCTAAAACATCCATGGCAATAATAAGCCATTTAATTGCATAGAAGTTGCCAGTAATATCCTGACTTCCAACACCGCATGGTTATGTTTCTCGAAGATAAGCGAGGTGGCTATCCTCGATGAAGTATGATTAATTGATCATAAATCCAACATGTCAAATTTGAAAAAATAGTATCATGTCCCCACGCCCTAATACCAGCCAAACCCCTTTTGCACACCAACTGCGCTCAGTGAGCTAACAGTTGTAGCATTTTCACCAAACCGCTCATTTATCCCAATGGACAACAACGATATTTTACGCCGGATCCGATACACCTTCGACTTTGATGATGCAAAGATGATTGACATCTTTGGTAAAGCGGATCATAAAGTCACGCGGAGCCAGGTTAGCGATTGGTTGAAAAAGGAAGAAGATCCTGATTTCAAGAAATGTAGTGATACCGAGCTGGCCATATTTCTCAACGGCTTTATCAATGATAAGCGAGGAAAAAAAGAAGGCCCGCAACCCACGCCGGAAAAACGACTGACCAACAATATCGTTCTTAAGAAACTCCAAATTGGGCTCAACCTGAAAGCCGATGAAGTGAGGGAAATCATGGACATGGCCAGCTTTCCAATAAGCAAACATGAACTGAGTGCTTTCTTCCGCAAGCCTGATAACAGACACTACCGCGTTTGCAAAGATCAAATCTTACGCAAATTCCTGAGTGGTGTGCAACTCAAGTACCGGGATAGTAAGTGGCTTAAATAATCCTAAAATCTGCCATAAGACAGGCTATATACATGAGTTATTGGTGGTTAGTTTTTAGTGGTTAGAATCAGGGGTTGCAATGCTGTTTTTATTTGGATTCAACTCCTGATTCGCATCTGGGGTTAGAACGGTGATGTAACAATAGGCGTGATAATCATACTTGGGAGTCACTCAAACCACCAAATTCGATCAGGGTGACAGGAAGGAAAGTCTTTAATAGGGGCGCGCGTTTTACCTAAATCTCACCGCAACTTTTCATTTTAGCTTCGGTCTTCTTTTTAGCGCTCCAGCCACCTAAATGAAGGCCCTTGATGCCACCTGTATTTTTACTCCTTACGTGTATCTCGTTCTTGTACAACATCCCTCTGTTTGAGCTCGAGCATGTCAACAAAATAGCAGAGGATTGTTTTTATGGATACAGTGATTCGTTAGCTACGCACCAGGAAGCAGACGTAAAGATAGAGAGCTCTGGCGCAACGCTTGCGGGCCGGCTGTTTATCCCTGAAACTTCAGGCCCTCATCCAGCAGTTATTTTGGTGCATGGCGGCGGCAATCACGTAGACCGGCTACGAAGTACACCGCATTTCTTTGCTCCCAGACTTGCACAGTGTGGTTTCGCGGCCCTGGTGTATGACAAACGGGGCACAGGAGATTCCGGCGGTGACTATTCAGTTTCTACCTTTGACGATTTTATCGCTGACGCCGGCGCCGGCGCGCAACTCCTCGCAGCACATCAATCTATCGATAAAAGTCGTATCGGGGTTCTTGGTTTTAGCCAGGGAGGTCGACTTGCACCTGTCATTGCTGTGCGCTATCCGGTGGTTTCTTTTGCGATCAGCGTTTCCGGCCCGCTAACTTCTGTGGCGGATACCCGCCTGTATGCACTGGAAAACAACTTCAAAGAGGCCGGCGTGCCCGATGAAAGAATGCAGCAAATCATGCCTTTGTGGCACGAACATTTCAGGGCGATAACTACCCAAGACAATCAGGCATTACAAGCTCTGGATAACAAACTAACATCCCTGTCAGAAAAAATGCATTCGTCTTTACTGCCTCCTTTTTCAAATGCATTACCCAGAACAGGCATCTACAATTCGCTCGGGCGCGATTACACAACAGCGCTTGCCCAACTCTCCGCCCCCTGGTTCAGTCTGTATGGAGAAGACGATATCATCGTTCCCGTGAAGGAGAGTGTTGCTATGTTGAACGAACGAATGAAAGCCGGCGATCACACAGATTATGAAGTCAAGATTGTGCCCTCAGCAACGCACAGCTTCGTACATTCAAGTGATGGTTCGTTTATCAGGTTTGAAGCAATGATCGTTGACTGGTTATTAGAAAAAATTATTTAACTGAGGCAGTACTGAGCCGGCGCTCTTTACCCAATCGCTTACGCCTGTACGGTGCCAATGCACTGAGCATCAGCCAATCAGGAAATGCCCGTTTTAGTGCGCTTGGCCCCTCCAATTTTATCCGGCCGGCGTTTATTTCTCCCTTTAGATCCCGGAAGCCGCGCCAGGCTTCTACAAATACCCGAAGATCGGCATGTACGACAATGTCCGAATCAAAACCCGGATATTTCAAACACATATCTACTTTTCCATCCGTGTTCACTAACCAAAAACGGTGATGGCCTTTTGGTGCACCAGAGAAGTCAAATTCCAGTACCGTTCGTCCCTCGGGCATAAGCTCGCTATTGATCCTTACATGCATGCTCCAGGCGAGGAACGCTGGGTCAAGATCGTCCAGCGTCATGTCGCGCGCCCACTCCTGCCCCCATACTGCCATCTGCATCACAATGTCTTCGAGCGCCCAGCCGGCATCCGTGAGTTGATACGAAAAGGTCCGCTTGCCCTCGCGTTTTATTTTGTTCATCAAGCCGGCGCTTTCCAATTCGGATAATCGCTGGGATAATAGCGAAGGAGAAATCCGGGGGACCCCGCGATGGATTTCGTTAAACGTGGTACAACCGTCGATCAGCCGGCTAACGACAAGAATCATCCATCGTTGTCCAAGCAATTCTGTTGTCAAAGCCAACGGGCAGTACTGACCATATCCTCGTTTCATGGCACTTCATCACTTTACTACAGAAAAAGTAGTGGTTAGACATTTAGAGCGATGGTAAATTAGAATTGAACGTGACAAAATACAATCACATGAAAGCTATTCTGATTTATACATGCTTTGCATTTACCCTGGCCGGTTGCTCAACGCCAACCCATGATCTTCAGTCTTCAGAGTTAACTGATATTATCATTGACTGGAATGAAAAAGTACTAACCATTGCGGAAGCAGAAGACGGACTGCTTACGCTGAAAGGATTGCGCACAATAACCATGATGCATATTGCGATGCATGATGTATTTCAAAGTTTTTGTGGCACCTATCAGCCCTATATTTTTGCAGGTACAACGGAAGGTGCTCATCCCACAACCGCAATTGTGCAAGCTGCCTATACCGTTGCTGTTCATCAATACCCTGATCAACAAGCATCTTTCCAAAAGCTGCTTGACGATGCACTTACAAAAGTATCGGATGATGAAGCAAGAAGCGCAGCCCATTCGCTTGGTGAAGCCGCAGCAGATGCTATTTTGCAGCAACGGGAAATGGATGGATGGAATGATGAAGCAGCTTATCAATGGCATCCCATGAGCCCCGGGATATACGCTGAATTTAATGAGCACAGCGGTACTCCGGAAGGATTTATCTTTGGTGCCGGCTGGGGAGCAGTCATCCCTTTTACACTCGAAGCCAATAATCAGTTTACTTCACCGCCGCCCCCTGAAATAGATAGCCAGGATTACACGGATGCATTCAACGAAGTAAAAGAGGCCGGCCAATTTGAAAGTAATACACGAACCGCCGAACAGACACACTTCGCTTTATGGTGGAAAGACTTTGCCGAGAAATCCCACAACAGGCTGGCACGCGAACTGATCGCAGAAGAACAGCTGGATGCCATCGATGCCAACAGACTCCTTGCACGGCTGAACATGAGTATATTCGATGCATATGTCAGTTCTTTTTATAACAAATTCCAGTACAATCACTGGCGCCCCTACACGGCCATTCGATGGGCAGCAAACGATGAGAATCCCCATACCGTACCGGATACTGGCTGGACAAATACCCACCAACACACCTACGCCTTCCCATCTTACCCTTCTGCCCACGGCACTGCGTGCTCAGCTGCAATGACCACACTTGCTGATACTTTCGGCGACAACTACGCTTTCACGATGACAACAGAAGAAGTAGACATCGCGGGCCCTTTTTCAGGAAAGCGGGTCATGGATCCGGCCACCAGGTCTTTTAATTCTTTTTCAGATGCAGCCATGGAATGCGCCTTGTCCCGCGTATATCTGGGCATTCATTTTCGGTATGATTCAATCGCCGGGATTAAATTGGGCCGCCAGGTAGGAGGTGAAACACTGAAACAACTCATTTCAAGCGCACGCTAAGTTTGCTCGATATTTTAGTAATTTCAACAACCCGATGGTGTAAATAAAAAGTAGCTCCAGCAAGTTATTGACGAGAAGAAAGTGAGATCATTGTTATAATCCCCCTTTCATCCCGTCAATTTGTTTATGACACGGTCTGCTACGGCTGCCAGAGTTTGTTTGGCTGCACACCGTATTTCTTTGCCGCCTCATTCTGCGGCAAGGACAACGCCTGCGGATTGAAGACCAGCGCCGGCGCGTAGTTGGCAATGGCTACCGTGCCACCATCCTGGTTTAAACCAAACAGCCGGCGCACATCGTTTAACACGGTGCTCTTGCGGTCTACACTGTAGGAATCAGCAGCCTGCAGATCGGCCAGTGCAACTGGCACTTTAGGATCCATAGATACATTGCCATTCACTTCGTAGTCGAAGTCGTCTTCCAGCGTTTCAAGGTCCATGATGAGATACTTGGGGTTGTGCCCCAGTTTACCGGCAATCACGCCTGCGCCTGGGTCTCCATCCCCAAAAAGGCCGGCATTCATGTAGAACAGGTTGTTGTTGATCGCCATGTCCGGCATACGATCTTCCGGCCAGTCATGCTGCATGGCACCGCCAGGATTGTAGGCAAAGAGATTGTCTTCAATCGTTAGCTTGGACATGCCGCCGCTGTGGTACAATTCGAGGGCCGATACATTGCTGGATGTTGGATCGGGATTAAAGGGCCAGTTCATAATGAACGAGTTATGCCGCAGGTTGATGGCCACATTTGCAGAGCTTGCCGCCGGCTTCATCATTTTGATATTGTTGATGAAGAAATTATTGGTGATATCCACAACCGATTGCCCAACCGCACCGATAAACGGATCAACCGTACCATGCGCGCCATTGATGAAAATATTGCTGTCGATCACCAGATGCGGCGTTTTTAACTGGGTCAACGTCATCATCGGGTAAGAGCGAGATTGTCCTTTCTTGATGCTGTTGGTTTCGCTATCGTATGCATTGGAAGGGGCAGCATCAAACAAAAAGCCACTCACGACGAGCTTCTTGAGTTGTGTTCTTTTTGAGAACTGAAGCAGCGCACCGTTTCTCCCTTCGATGGTTGTTAATGCTGTTAGATGAGCAAAGGGCTGCCGGCCAGAAAAATCGTCATTGAACCCGCCCACGATGTATAGCCGCGCTTCGCTGTTCGTGATTTGCGGTACCACCCAGATGCCCTGCTTCGCCTTTCCTTTATAACTGCCGGCAGCTGCGGCCACAAATACGGTATGGGAGCCTGATTGATTGAGCAACTCTGCCGCTTTTGTCAAGGCCCGATGCAACGTGCGCTCGGCAAAAATGGTTTGATCATTTTCCAGCGTTTGGGCATGGGCATATGCGGGACTGCCTTTGGGGCCTACATAAATTCTGTAGTCATCCGCTTTTGCTGAGTGAACTAAAACCACAAAGAAAAGAAGTAAAGACAGCGTATGTGCCAGCTGCCGGCAGTAAGCACACAAGGTCGACTTGAACATAAGATTGAAGATTTAGTGGTCAAATAATTTATGATTCGTTCCGGGTTTAGGGTTCCATGTTTAGGGTTGTGATGCTGAGCGGTCAACAATCATATAAAAGGTCAACACGTCCAATTTCGTTGTCAATTTGAAAAATGTTGGGCCCAAACTGACCGGGAGCACACAAGGAAGGGAGCATTTCGCAATTTATCTCACCTTCCCCTCGTCATATAATCCTGAACACTAAACACGAAGCGATTTACAGACAATGCAGGAAAACACAAAATAAACGGCCATTACAGATCTACTTTCTTTTCCACGCTCAATAAATCCATGCTAAATAAATCATTGCAATCAATGCTTGGCCGTTTTCCAGCGGTTTGTCTGCATTAGTTAATAGCGTGGATTAAAGGCATTCTCAGACATCGATCTGCCAATCATTATCCACCGAGTCATTATCTATCCAAATAACCACTCATTTTCGACATGCAAAAACTAGCCACATTTTCCCTGACACTCTTTCTTCTCCTTGCATTCATTGCAAAACCATCTGCCGCACAAGTCAAAAACTGCTTTAACCTTGGCATGCCGCCAACCCTGAATTTTAATCTTGGTATGCCTCCCACTCTGACACAATACAAAACAGATAAAGTCCATGTGATGACACGTCCCTATTTGAAAGATGTGATAACGGAGATTGCAACGGACAATGGTACACTGAAAGATACCAACAATCCTGCGGTAATTATGCTATGCGAATTCCCCTACGCAGTGACGTTTGTACCAGACCCGAAAGGTAAGTCTACACAAATTACTGTCTGGCAAATGGACGGCGACAAATTTGCAAAAACCATCAAGCAAGAAGGACACACTTTAAAAGAAGGACATACGCTGACAACAGAAATCACGGTCAACAAAAAGAACGAGATCGTAGCAACAAGTAAATCTGAGAAAAACTGATACACGTGGCCGTTATTCAACGGCTTTTCTGCATGAGTATTCAGGAAGGGCTCGTGGCAAGACAAAATTGGTAAATCGACCTTGTTTCTCCATCATTGCCGGCTTCCCAACGTATCCGATAACACAACTGTAAATAAGTAAAAATGAAGACAACTTTAATTTGCACCTTACTTCTCGCCGTTTTCTGCCTGGCGACCCCCAACACCTCTGCTGCACAAAAACAGGGAAAAGCTGTTAAAACAGAATACAGCCTTAAAATGGGCGGTAAAGAGTTCATGGAAGCAGGGAGCTTGATTGAAACCATATGGGATTTCTCGACAGAAGCTAAATTTGATGTCGAGGTAAAAATAGACGGCAATGCCATCTGGCAAGGCCCCGGCCCCGTTGTAATGACCGCACAAACCGCGACCGGCGAAGTAGACCATACGGTATCTGAAGATGACGGCTCGGTAACAATTAGCTCAACGTGGACTGGAGAAGATGGTACCACGCATACAACTACAACTACTCAGGATAAAACGAGTGGTACAAAGACAACAACAACCACAACAACAGATTCGGAAGGGAATTCAGAAACGACAATTGCCACAAGCAAAGACCCAAACAAATAGTACATTGGGTTCATAAAGTCTCCCGGGAAACTATACAAAAAGCCCTGAATCAAGTTGATTCAGGGCTTTTTGTATAAATTTAGAAACTGTTGAGATTTGAGGTTCACAATTGAGAGAGATGAGATTTTGAGTGATTTTGGATACAACTTTTTGAGCGCATAGCAGCGTTACGTGCGAAAAAAGCGGATTCAAAAGCACCAAAGATCGCTCACTCAATGTGAAGATTAAATCTCAACAGTTTCTAAAGATACGACGCGTTGCCCTTTTACTCCGTTAACGTGCCGGCTTCATACCCAATCATATTTAACGCGTGTGCTGATTTCAGCGAGATGCTTTCTGCAATGCTTCCTCAATCAAGGTCCGCTCCTGATCAGACAACCAATTTTTCCGACTTAAAAGCATATCAACTTCCACAAAAAGGGGCTTGGCCTCATCTTGTCTCCCAAGCGCACTGAGCGCAACACCCAGCCATACCTGTGCTTCAGCAATGCCTCGTATATCGTTTGGCGCATCGGTTGTCCGGTAGTTAAGTGCGGCTTTTAAGTCATCAATACTCAGTGCAGCGTTTCCTTGCATGATGTGGATTACGCCTCGCAATATTCTGGCTGAGGCTATCGTTCGAAATTTTTCATCAGGATAAACATCGAGCCAAACCTGCATCGCAGAATCAATATTTTCCAGTGCCTCGGCCCATTCTTGTCGTTTATGTAACAGGATGCTGTACTGAAAACTGGCGAGTGCATATTCAACTGCTGCTTCTCCATAATATTTACGTATGATTTGAAGAGAAGCTTGCATTAAGCGTTCAGCCTTTTCAAATTTGCCTGTCTGAACCAGCACAGATGCATAGGGCATCGCATAAGCCGGCCACGCCTGATTCTCCTCTCCATGAATCTCGGTAATCATTTCATGGGCCTCTGCCATATATTTTTCGGCCGTTTGCCAATCGAATCTATTTATATAGACGTCACCCAATTGCTTCAAACTAAAAGCAGTACCAACCTTTGCTTCGCCCTTGGCATCCAGCCGGCGCTGCTCAAGTACCTGGCGATGTAGCGCCTCCGCTTCATCCAACTTATTGAGGATACTATATACGCCGGCAAGATTGCCTGTAGTAACCAGAGAATAGGGGTGTGATCTGCCTACTGCCTGCTCTAAATGATATACAGATTTCTCAAATGGCTCCAGTGCTTCTTCATATTTCCCCTGATTGTAATAGAAAACGCCCAATTGATTTGACACACTTGCGCGTTTCATATGGCTCACATCCGCTTGTCCTTCAATGATCTCTCCCGCATCTACAAGCATGCGCTCTTTTTTGTCGAAATCAGCAAGAGGCAACAAAGGAGCCATTGCCAACAATACGTCTGCCCGATTCGGATCAGCAGATGCGCCGGCCATCCGCAAGGTTGCTTCAACCTCCTGAAGCATGACAAGCGCTGTGTCCCGACGTCCTTGAAAATTATGTAGAAGGGCCAGATCTTTCAGCATAATCGCTGAAGAAATATCTTGTGCTCCTTTTAACGCACGCTGCTGGAATAGGCCGGCTTCAATGAGATCCATTGCACGCTCAACATCGCCTTTTGCCTGATACATCTTTCCTATCACGTGCCGCATTTCAGCCTGGATTTCAGGTTCTTCTGCCAAATCCTGCAACACCTTTTCTTCACCCTGAGCCAGGAAATCACCCACCCGCAAAGTATCTCCACCCGGTACTTGTACGGGATTGGCTGTACCAAATAGATCAACCAGTATCTGAACAACCTTTTCAGATTTCTTCGCCTCCTCCTGTGCTATAGTAGCAGCCTCCTCTGCACGATCTCTCTCTTCTGCGACCAATGCAGATTGCGCCCGAATTTGCGACGATTGTACAAATGTCACCGTGCTAAATCCAACCAGCAATACGGAGATCAAGCTTGCAGCTGCAACGCCCCACTGGTGCCGGCGGACAAATTTCCCTGCCCGGTAGCGCAGTGTATCGGGCTGGGCTTCAACGGGAAGCCCTTCAAGGTGCCGGCGGATATCTTCTCCGAGGCCAGATGCCGAGCTGTACCTTCGCGTTGACTCCTTCCGCAAGGCCATCAACACAATGTTATCCAACTCACCTTTCAACTTTCGCTGCAAACGTTCAACGGTGGTTTGTCTGGTTTCGCCAACGTTCTCAGGTGAGATGGTTTTGGTTGAACCGTCCTGGTTTTTCAGTTCTAAATGTTGCGTAATAGCCACACTGGGTCGCGGCGGGCTTTCCTCTGTAATCACCCGCACAACTTCGGCTTCAAGCTGGTTGTCAATCCGATATGGTCGGTGTCCCGTTAACAGCTCAAACAACAATACGCCCAGGCTATACACGTCACTCGCCGTAGAAACTGCATTTCCCTTTACCTGCTCAGGGCTCGCATACACAGGCGTTAACACGCGAAAGCCAGTCTGGGTATGCATTGCTGAAACACCGGTCAGCCAGGGACTCAAAGCTTTTGCGATACCAAAATCCAGTAGCTTCACTTCTCCCGTGGAAGTAACCAGCAAATTCCCGGGCTTCAGATCCCGGTGTACAATTAGGTTCTGGTGTGCAAATTGTACCGCATCGCACACCTGTAGAAACAGCTTTAAGCGCGCGTCAATACCTAGTTTTTGCTGATCACAATAGTCCGTAAGCGGAATACCATCTACGAATTCCATCACAAAATAAGGCCGGCCATCTTCAGCAGTACCGGCATCCAGCATACGGGCAATATGTGGATGGGTGAGCTCCGAAAGGATCTGCTGCTCAATCTGAAATCTGATGAGCATAAAGTCAGCATCATCCAGGCCGGTCTTGATGAGCTTTAGTGCAACGGGATAATTCATCGGCCCGTCTTCACGCTGTGCAAGGAAAACCTCTCCCATGCCCCCTTTTCCCAGCGGTTTAACAATACGGTACGGCCCCACATGGCGCAGGGGTATTTTGCCCTGCTGAAAAGAAAGACCTTCAATGGCCGGCTTTTCCAGGAAATCTATATTTGCTTCATAGGTGGAAATATATAGATCCACCTCTTTCCTCATTTCTGGATCATCCTTACAAGCCTGTTCAAGAAAATGCTGACGTTCTTGTCCTTTATAGGTAAGGGCCTGCTCTACTAAATCTCCTATTTTTTTCCATGAATCTGGTGTCATGGGCTTTCTCTTCATTCTATGCTACAACGGACAAAAGGGGGATATCATTAGAAGCAGGAAAACGTTGTGAAATCGGCCAACGTTTCGGATGGGAATAGCAAAACGTGCGTCATTGCGCGGCGTCACAACACAGCACAAGAAAATGGTAAAACCTTTCGACACAGCATTCAAGTAGTATCGGAGCATATAGGATCTACTCAATGCAGACAAATTGGGTGGTTGGGTTAGGGGGGAATGTTTGTAGATTGTTTAGGGTTGTGGGGTTTAGGGTTGTGGGGTTTAGGGTTGTGGGGTTTGGGTTGAGAGGGCGAATTTTATTCCTGCCCTTTTTTTTAAAATCGCCTCAATTTTGCAATGAATCATGCAAACTGATTGCGGACATGCCCCAAGTTA
>JBGCEN010000120.1:0-6743 GCA_045106435.1 Rhodothermales bacterium | reverse complement strand
CCGTCATGCCTGCGAAGGCAGGACACGAGCGAAGCGACTGATGCAATAATCCAGAAAAGCAATCTGCTTGCAGTCACAACACTGGATCCCTGCCTTCGCAGGGATGACGGGTGTGGTGAGTAATGCTGATGTAACATGTTGTCGGCAGTCCTTTTGATAAGCAAAAAATCTCTCTTACTCTAGCTGCCTTTAAGTCCAACTTAGCCGAATCGCTAAGTTGGACTTAAAGAAACATAGTCTCCAGCAATGTGAAAAAGAGATATTTTAGGCTGTAATCGCTGAAAGGAATGCTTCAAAACTGACCGGACTATTGATTATGTAATACTTCAGCGGTCCCACAGCATTGGCTCAAAACAAAAGAAGCCCGAGCGAATGGCTCGGGCTTCTCTTGAGAAATAAACTATTTCGTCTGCTAAAACGATTCTGCCATCTTACTTAAGCAGCATCATTTTGCGTGTAACAGTTTGGTTGCCAGAGCTTAAGCGGTACAGATACATACCACTTGGAAGCGTAGCTGCGTCAAACTGCGCGGTATAATCACCGGCATTTACTACACCGTTAATTAGCACACTAACTGAACGGCCAAGCAAGTCAAACACTTCTAGCGTGATATGACCTGTAGACTGTACGGTAAATGCAATTGACGTTGTAGGATTGAATGGATTCGGGAAGTTTTGCTCCAACTGGAAGCTACCTGGTACTTCACTATCCTCAGATGCTACATTTGTAGGTGTAATAAATGGCGTTGGTGAACCTGGTACATATACGCCTACATCACTGGTTTTTAACGCCCGCAATGTTTCAATATGCATATCTCTATCTGCATAGTAAGACGCTTTTGCTTCAGGGAACCAGTTCAAGTCACCTACTGGCAACCCATCTGACCCAGCCGTTTGCAAATATTCATTAGCATAACTCAAATCAAAGGCAGGAGGCCATGCAGTCAAGCCCGGCGCTCCAGTAGTTTCATCAAATGAAACAGCGCTAGGAATCCTCCAGTCAACCCAATCTGCCGTTGGATCAGTCCAGTATGCAGTGGTAAATTCAACAATTTTATCCGAGTTGCCAGGATGCTGCGTAAATTCTGGATCAAATTCACCGTAGTTCGTGCCGATTGTAAAATCGTCATCGAAGGTGATGATTGAATCTGTATCTGCATGCTCCCATAGTAATCCAGGGAGAAGCGTATCTTCTTGCGTTTCAAACCAATCCAGAAGTGATTCTTCACGATAAAAAAGATTCTGCCCCAGGTATAAAGAGTTTTTGTCCAGACTATCAGCTACATCAGCATAGTAGTTCCAGGTCGTCCAATGTGAGTCGTACGTATTATTATCAAATTTGCGACCCAGGAAGTCAAAGTTATAATAGATATTGTTGGCCTGAATCATTTCGAATGCACGCTGCTCATGACCAGCTTTCGTAGAATTCAGGTACGTATTGTGAAGCTCATGAATGGTCGCATTGAAGAAAGGACCACTGTTCGCCAATAACCGACCTGAGTTAACAACCGTATTGTTCTCAATCGTAACGTTCTCTCCTGCTACATCCATACGGATTGGGAAACCACCCCATGGAGAGTTACTTGTGCGTACGCCATTAATGAACACACAGTCGGTCACAGAAATATCAATACCCATCGCCTGATTTCTCATGGCAAAGTTGGTCCAATTAGAGAAAGCAACATTGTGTGCTGTGTAGCTGCTGCCACCTGTATTTACTACAAAGATGCCTGCAGTCTCTCCCGTGCTCACAAGTCCACTCATCAGGACATTCTTCAGCACCAGCGAACCACCTTCCTGCAATTCCATAAAATCCCTGGCCGCACCCTGCTCGTCTGGTATTTGAAGTAACACTGGTGGTGTTGCGTCATCCTTGATCCAGCCATTATCAGGACCAACGATCTCCATTGGGAATGTTATGTCGAGCCGGCCATCAAAAGCATAAAATTGCCCTGCTTCAACAGAGTATACCGCATGCGGAGTTGCTGAGGCCTGATCAGCGAGAATTTGCGTATTCACAAACTGCGCTGGATCCAGTGCAAGCGTGTCGCTTTGCGCGTTCGCTGTAGTAACCAGCGCAAAGCAAAAAACGATTAGTAAAAGGTTTTTCATAAAATAAACGTACTGTTTAGTGATTTAATTGACAGATTGTTCGTAGAGCGATAGTTGTTTTAAACTTGTAAAGTTTTTCTAAACACACCTTACGAATAGATTAAAAAAGTTGATCTAAAGGTTATTTAGCTGAAGGTGATACGAATGAATTTTGACAGGAAGGCAACTAGCTACGCTTCCTCTTGATCAACAAAATCCTAAAATTCATATCGAACACCCAAATCAATCGTTCGTCCATAATAATCAGCCGAAGACAGCTTCTCAAGCACGCTGACAAATCGTCGATCAGAGCTATTGGTAATGTTGTTGAGATTCATATATGCTTTAAATCCGTTCCAAGGCAGTTTTTGGTAGACGATAACATCCCATCTACGCAGTGCATCTGTATATGAATCCAGTTCTTCACGGGTACTTGGATTACCCAATACGTTATCCTGGTACAAGAAAGACACTCTTGCAGAAAAACCACGGAAATCATAACCCAGCGTAGCATTCAAGATATGATTGGGTTGATCTGGTAATCTGCCGGCTCGCGTGGTATCAACCAGTTCTGACCGGCCAAATGGTCCTGGCTCCAGCTTAACGAGAGTCTGAAAAGGATATTCAGTCTCAGAAGTAATATTCGTATAATTGATGTTAAAAACAAAACCTCGAAAGAAAGGAGGAAGATACCAAAAATTGGTTTGCCATTCCAACTCAAATCCTGTAACGGTTGAAGGATCCTCCAGGTTTATCCATGTCGTAATATCTGTTGTCGCATTTTCAGGTAAATTGGCCCTGTTATTAATGCTTGCAGATTCCCTTGTCCTGAAACTAAAAGGAGTAATCAGGTCATCAATTTCTTTTTGGAAAAAACCAGCGGTGAATAACCCAATATGATCTTCATAAACAGAAGCATATATATCATAGTTTTGAGCAATCGCAGGTTTGAGATCTGGATTCCCCAAAGACATGAAAGGATTGGCGGTAAACGTGTTATAATAAATAAACGGAGAAAGGGCTCTGTAGTCTGGATAAATAATGCTCTTGGTGCTGGCAAGGCGTACATCCAGCCAATCCGTTGGCTTTATGCGTAATTGTAATTGTGGAAACCAGTTTTCACTTTCACTCCTCGACGCCATTTCATCATTTCTAAAATCCTCAAAGTTAGGACCAAATTTCTCGGTAAAAAATGCGGAATAGTCCATGTTATACTTCTCATAACGAATGCCAGGTAATAACATGATGTGTTTACCCAGATTCAATTCCGTCGCCGCGTAAAACGCTGAGAAGTCTCTTGTATAATCAAAATCACGCTCGAATGATTGCTGGTCAGCTACGAAATATGCACCGTTTTCTGTTGCCAGCTGCTCATATCTTTTCATTTTTTCTATCGAAGGGGTATAGAAAAAATTACTGATGCCTTCTTCACCAGAAAGGAAATTTCCAATGTCATAGTCTGGATCATCAAAAAGAGATGCCCGAATCCCCAGATTTTCATCAATACGCTCCAATCCAAGATCAACCCACAAGGATTCCCTCATCGCTGCAACAAAACGCTCCCCTTCAAAAGTCCTGTCGGGCTGACTGAAACGTTGTGTTTCATCGTTTTCCCTTTTATTGAAAGTATACTTTCCACCGAGCTTAAGCTCTCCTGTAATATTATTTGAGATGTTGTAGGGCACCGTGAAGTTAAGGGCGGCGTCCTGGGCTGATTCACGGATGTCTCGCTCAACAGTAAATATCCGTTGTATCCTCAAGACATCCATCACCTCTACATCATTTAAAAATTCGCTAGGCGTAGAAGTCTCGTCGACTGTTCTTGTAAATGCCGCCTGGTTCTGCTCCGAACCGATATTCATTTGAAGATCGCCCGGTCTACTCTGTTCTGTAATTGAATTAGAAAGCGAGAAATCTACTTTTATACCTGAGAAGTCAAATTCTCCTTGCAGTGCATTGCTGATTACGGTGTTGCTCAATTCCCTGGCGGAAGCAGTAGCGGAAAATTGATTCCCCCGAAGGGCCAGCGCGTTCCGTACTTCTACCTGATCTTCAGACAGGTTACTGATGAAGTTATTTAGCTGCAACTGCCCAAACGGAAGCTCATAATCAAGTACCAAACCACCGCCTTTTCTTTGCCTGTCGGTGATTCTGTCAAAAATAGTGGCACTATTAAGATCTATCTCTGCTAATTCCGTCTCGGTTGCTTCCTCATTAATTGCATAGCCGGCGCTTAGCACATCGGAGTTTCTGTTGTAATCATCTATATAGCCAGACAGCTGAACACCAAGTTTATTGCCGAGAAACCGATTACTAATCAATCCAGTCCCTCTCCAATTTCCATAGGTATCTCCAACGGATCCGTACCCATCCTGAAAAGAAAAATTCCCATGAAAGCCGTCTCTCGCCTTGCCAATTTTAAGGTTGACGGTCCCTCCAACTGCATCAGCGTCCATATCAGCGGTAAGCGCTTTTGTCACTTCAATCCCAGAAAGGACGTTCGGCGCAATCATATTCAAGTCAACACTCCGGTTATCGCGGTCGGTTGATTGCATACGAACGCCATTGACCATCATGACATTATATTTAGGAGACAATCCACGAACAGCTACTTGTTGTCCTTCTCCTCCGCTTCTTACCAAAGAAATACCAGGCAAGCGGGCTACAGATTCAGCTGCATTCACATCCGGAATTTGCTGAATCTTGTCTGCTGACACTACGTTTTTAATCGTCGCCGCTGATATCTGCTGGTTAATTGCGGCCATTTGCCCTTCAGCCTGAGCTGTTACGAGAATCTCTTCGCCCTCAAGTGTGGCAAATTCCATTTCAATATTTATTACTACATCTTCCCCCGCCAGCGTTACTTCCGTTTTAACTTCCTGATACCCTATGTATGTAGCAACCAATACCAGCGAACCCGATGGGACACGGGAGATCTTGAATTCTCCTTCTTCATTCGTAGCCGTCCCTCTGGTGGTCCCTTCAACAAAAACGCTGGCACCAGGCAATGGATCGCCTGTCACTTTATCCGTAACAACTCCACTGATTTCTGCATTCCCTTGGGCATTAGCATGTGGTGTTAAAGATAACATCACCAAGAACACGAACACCAAACTGATACAACGCATAAAAACAGACTTCATAAAATTATCAGCTACTCTTTTCGATTAAACCGTAAGCGAATCTCCATTTTGGAGATCCTAGTCAACCATACATAATATCAAATTCACAGGAGTAATTACAACCTGTATCACGTGACATTTTTAATTGCCCTGATACCTCCTGCCTCGAACGTTGCTTCTACCTCTCGCATTTGGAGCAATCAAGGGGGAAAGTACAAGAAAGCCCTTCCAGTGGAGTATGCGTTAATCATACTAGATTAGCGATGGAATGAGGCCAAATCCTTGGGCTGCCCGGCAGCTTAACTAAAACGAGGGCACAACTAAAAGCCACAAACCTTCATATTTTTGTCTATTTTTTTATTATCTAGATTATTCTAGTCTTTTGTTAAGGAAAAATCTTATAGACTGATGCGCCTTTTAACATTGAATGCCGAGGAATCCAGTTTCTTAGCCCAGGAGGTCAAAAAAAAGTATGAGGCTATATCTGGGGAAGAGTTAGTGATTACTTCATATTTGGCGAGATATGAAGGACTGTCAGAAATCATTAAAACAAAAACCCACTGTATCGATGTAGAGATTGTAAGCACCGGTCTGCTTCGCAAACTGCTCGAAAGCGGGAAAAACCAGGAATCAACAAAGATCAACAGACAATTTATTGATGTCTGCTATCTGTTTATAACCGACTGTCAACACACCCGCGCGCAGTACAATGAGAAACACGGCTCTTCTGCTGAACACAGACCGAAAAGCAGCCCATCAACATCTAAAATGAACTGGCCTTTCAAAGGGCAACAGGTTCGTTTTTCTGTTCGCAAAGATGTATTTGTCCTTTCAATGATTATCGTTGGCACACTGCTGACATGGACACTGGCTTCAAATTGGCAGTATATACTTATGCAGGTCCCCTCCCCTGCACCTCAATACCTCTGGTGGGTTGCTGAGTATCCTGATGGCACAAAAGTGTATAACAGTTTCCGGCGCTACCGTACGGAAAAAGAGGTCATTGATTATTTCATGGGACGATACCTGGAAGAGGGCGTCGACCACGGTGACTGTAACGCTGTTTACTGGTCCAACAACAATCGCTTCAACGTATGTTATGACATCATCGAGAAGATCAGGGATTTTGAAGAACAACATGGAGGGAAACCAGAAATACGTTTTGACGGATAGCCATTCTAAGCAACAACCCAAGATTGACGTTGCATTGGGCACAAGCTGTACAGCACACTTTTAAGCAACACCTCACATCTTTATCAGGCTTCCCCTTACACGGCCACTACAAAGCATCTACTATTTTCACATCAGCGTACAGGCTGCATCTCTGGTCAGCGTGCGCTTCGACAAATATATCGACGATTGACGAGCTTCCATTCAGCAGCGCTTTACTCATCAAGTCCAGATGCACATTTTTACAAATCTTGCGCCTGCATTACCCCTGAGCTCAAAGTCGTGGAAGATAGCGCAGTATTGTGTCGTCGTGGCCACATGCATCATTATAGGATTGCTGTTTCAAGCGCCGGCATTCTCT
>JBGCEN010000119.1:0-12406 GCA_045106435.1 Rhodothermales bacterium | reverse complement strand
AGTCCATTGGATTGATTGAGATGCTTGAAGCACTGCACAGTTCAGAAGATTTCTGATCATGCTATCTTTTCTGAAGACATGGATGGATCCCAAATCAATACCCAATCAAGTTGAGCACATGGTTGAGGATGACGTTCGAGTGTTAGAATATGCTTGTAACAGTATGTGAAAAAACCGATTCAACCCCTGATCCGCATCACTAAAAACTAACCACTAAAAACTCCCCCTGGTTACAGCAGCCAGGTAACCAGTTCCGGGAAAAGAATAATGAGCAGAAGCCCGATCAGTTGGATGATGATAAAAGGGATTGCCCCTCTGTAAATCTCTGATGTGGTCAATTCAGGCGGGGCGACACCTCTTAAGTAGAACAGCGCAAATCCAAAAGGTGGCGTGAGAAAAGAAGTCTGCAGGTTCATGCCAATCATTATCCCAAACCAAACGAGATCAATACCCAGCACGGAGGCCGCCGGCACGATCAATGGCAAAATGATAAACGCGATCTCGAAGAAATCGATAAAGAACCCCAGGACGAAAATGACTACGTTGGCTACAATCAGTAAACCTATTACGCCACCAGGCAGATTGGTCAGTAGATCTTCAATCCAGAAGTCGCCGTAGAGTCCTCTGAAAACGAGGGCAAAAGCTGTTGATCCAATGAGGAGAAACAGGACCATCGAGGTGAGACGTGTTGTGCCGTCCATCGATTCGGTCAACGCTTTGAGCGTGAGTCGCTTGTTGAGGGCAGCCAGGATCATTGCACCCACAGCGCCGAGTGCGCCGGCTTCTGTCGGGGTAGCGATCCCTGCGAAAATACTTCCCAGCACCACAAGAATCAGCACCAGGGGCGGTAGCATGACAAGGACGACCCGGCGGATCAGCTCTTTCGAGGACAGGTTTCGTTCTTCGGGAGGAAGCGCCGGCGCTTCTTCCGGGCGCATCACTGCTACGATCATTGTGTAGCCGGCGTACATAACGGCCAGCATAATACCAGGAACGAGTGCTCCTTTAAACAAGTCACCTACAGATACACCCAGTTGATCGGCCAGTACCACGAGCACTACGCTTGGCGGTATGATCTGCCCAAGCGTACCCGATGCGGTGATAACACCTGCTGCCAGTTTTCCTGAATATCCATAACGCAACATGACAGGCAACGAGATCATTCCCATAGCAACCACGGAGGCGCCAACCACCCCTGTTGCAGCTGCGAGCAAAGCGCCTACAAATACAACAGCTAAAGCAAGTCCGCCGCGCATTGAGCCAAACAGCTGACCTATCGTATGTAATAAGTCTTCTGCCAGTCGCGATTTCTCGAGCAGGGTGCCCATGAAGATGAAGAAGGGAATGGCAAGCAGGACATAATTCGACATGATGCCGAATGTACGGTCTGGTAAGGCCAGGAGAAGATGCCAGTCGAACAAGCCGGCCTCTACGCCAATAAAAGCGAAGATCAGTGCAGTGCCACCAAGTGCAAAGGCAACAGGAAAACCAAAAAAGATCAGCACCAGCGCAGCCACAAACATCATGGGTGCCAGAATATCAGGGCTCATAGGCTCACCTCTCCTGATATGGATGTATCTCCTTCAGCGGAAGTATTCGGCTTTCCCGTTGCTTTCAGGATAGCGATCTGGCGAACAACCATTGAAATGCCTTGCAATATCAACAAGACAAACGCAATGGGTATGATCGTTTTGATGGGATAACGAGGCAGTCCTCCGGGATCTGGCGACATTTCCCATACGGCCCATGAATTGGCTACTGACGACCAGGACATGACGAGCATCAGTATGCAAAAAGGGAACAGGAATAGCAGGGTGCCAAGTAAATTAATCCACGCTTTGCCACGAGCCGAGAGCCGGCCATAGAAGACATCTACACGTACATGACTGTCGTGCTTTAACGTATAGGCAGCACCCAGTAGAAACAGGATGCTGAATAAATACCATTGGAGTTCAATGTAGGTGTTAGAGCTCAAGCCCCATCCTGTGAATCGATCAATGTATCTGGCAAGGGCATTGTAGGCGCCCATCAATACCATGATGAGCGAGAGCCAATAAACCCAGCGACCTATCTGGTCATTTAGCCGGTCGATCCAGGAGGCCAAGCGAAGCCATGACTGCATGTATCCTGTATATATTGGTGGGAAACCGGATACAACGTGTATCTGAGATGTGCCTAATTTAATGCGTTAGCGCAACGAAGTCCAACGGTAATATTTTGCACCCGTATATCCGACCTTATACCACTTTTGATAAGTAGCTGACAGGATCAAATTTGCAGTCTTAAATTTGCAGTCTCAAAGTTACAGCCTCAATTGACTTTCCAAGCTTATCCTTGGGCCCTTAAGGCCTCGATTTTTGTCCAAACGTCTTCTGCCTGGGCGGATATTGTGGCGAATAGTTTGATATCTCCTGATCTTTGCGCATCACGCGCTTTTTCAAGCAGGCTATTGTATTCTTTTTCGAGCTTTTTGGCAGGGTTCTTTTTGAAGAGGTTGAGCATGATATTGTTTTTTTTGAAAGATGAGAAGCGTTTTATCTATTTACGTTTTATCTATTTACACGGATACAAGGCCCAAGGCCTATTGTACTGACAAGTCTTTATGGTCGTGCCGGCTTTGACAGGAAGACACGTTTATTCGTTTTGTATTAGTTGCCAGCAGCTTTCTACCTTTAATTCACATTTATACCCGACAGTACCAGTTTGTCTGTGGATTTGTGTGTGTTGAAGGATCTTGGCAACAAAATCTAGGCAGCAGATCTACTGAGCTTCAGCTCTTTTTCTGATTTCTCTAAACATGCCAGGAAAAATAAAACGGTGGGGTATATAAAACATGTACCAATATAGGAAGCCAAACAAACCACGTGGCTCAAACAGGGCTGTTTGTGTAACGATGCAGGTCTTCTTGTCGAGCCGATTTATGGTATACTGGAGCCATGCTTTGCCAGGCACTTTCATTTCGGCCCTGAGACGCAGTGATTTGTTTTCTTCTATGGATTCAACCCTCCAGAAATCGATGGTGTCTCCTTCTCGTACTTCGGTATAACTACGCCGGCCTTTACGCAAGCCAACACCACCAAGTACTAAGTCGAAAACGGCCCGAATGGTCCATAGAGGATTTGCGTAGAACCATCCGTTTTTTCCACCAAGGCTTTTGATAACCGAGAATACAGATTCAGGTGAAGCAGTTGTTCTGATTTGCAGGCGCTCTTGAATGAGGCCTTCTTTTTCAGATACGTCCTCGATCATGCTCTCTACGTCTGTGCCGGAAGACAACGCATCGCTCCACGAAGTTTCTACATTGTCTTTGTCAAATCGTTTAAGGGCGACTTCTACAGCATCTTTGTAGCCCATGAGTTGAAAGCCGAATAGCTCGGCCGCTTTGTTGTCCTGAACGGTAACTTCGTTGTCCAGCCCCTTGATGAGCGGTTTTGCAATTTTTGCGTTAATGGGGGTAACGAAGCTGATCCAGTGGGAGGATAGCCGCGGCGTAAGTACGGGTACTTTCAAAAGATAGCGACGAAGCCCCCTCACTTTTGCGTAAATTTGAAACATGTCTTTATAAGACAAGATGTCGTTGCCGCCAATTTCAATAATTTCTCCTTCGCTTTCTGGCGTGTCTATAGCTGATATCAAATAATTTAGCACATCTCTAATGGCGATCGGATGCGTTTTTGTATTTACCCATTTTGGGGTAACCAGAACTGGCAAGCGTTCGGTGAGATATCTGATCAGCTCAAAAGAAAGACTGCCGGAGCCAACAATCACGCCGGCGCGAAACTCAGTTACGGGTACATCGCCTGATCTTAAAAAATCCCCTGTTTCGAGCCGGCTCTTCAGATGTTCAGAGATCCGCTCCGTTTTAGGGCGTAAGCCGCCGAGGTAAATGATGCGTTTAACGCCTGCTTTGCTGGCTGCCCGGGCGAAATTAGACGCGGCGTCTCTATCCTGCTGTGCAAATTCGTGCTCGCCCGCGCCCAGGGAGTGAATCATGTAATAGGCTATATCGATGCCTTGCAGGGCAGCATCAAGTTCTTCTTCATTAAATACGTTGCCTTTTGCCAGCGTTACGTGTTGCTCCCAGGGCCTGTGTTTCAGCCGCATTGGATTCCTGACAAAACATCTAACATCATGGCCTGCGTCAAGAAGTAATGGGACAAGCCGGCCGCCAACATACCCTGTTGCACCGGTTACAAGGATTTTCTTTGCAAGCTGCTTCATAATGCTTCTAACCTTTGTTAAAACTGTGCTGGTACTGTGGTTCTATCCGGAAATACTACTCTGGTACCATTGAATTAAATTTCAAGGTCTATTTGTAAAACCATAAAGGTCCTTATACTTCGTTTAAGATCACACGTCGTAGGTAAAGACGTGACACAAGTTCGCATTTCTACGATATAGGGACGGAGGACACTGGAGGGGTAGAGCCTCCGTCCCCTCACTTCTCTCCACGATTAAGAAACCGCAGGCATTGGATAATTTGTCCCGTGCTTTTTTTATGGCCGGCAATTAATAAACACGCGAGCGATTCCTACTGACCACGATCTTCCCCACACCTCAAGTACCATATTCATCTACAACAAAAAGAGTAGTGAAATGCATAGGTGGTGGCATAGCGAAATTGTGAATCATCCGTATTATTTAAACGAAGATCGCACGTCGGATGAGACGTGTCTTTAAACACTTCTTTATATAGGGACGAAGGCCATCTGGAGGGGTAGGCTTTCGTCCCTCACTTCTTTATAGGAAGTTGGGACTTTCTGTGGGTTTAACGTTTGGGATTGATGGTCGGAGAGGGTTCAGTACTGGTTAGCGTGTAAAACCTAAAATGACCACCCCATTCTTGAAACAAGCACAGTCAACTCTGTCGATAGTCTGGTATTTTGGCAGCAAAAAAATCACGCATTGGATTTACAGAGTATGAGAAGCCTGGACTTACTGAAGCAAGACGTATTTCGTACACTTCGAACCCGTTGTACTTCTTGTACCTATGATCCTCAAAACGCTATTAACTTTGCTGACCAGAGTACTAGTGGGACCCAGGTACCATGGAGCAATACCTCAAGTGTACCACAACATTGGATAGCACGTGCCAGTTCTAAGCTGAAAAACGTGCGTACAAAGATAAAACAGACACCGGAGGAGGTGTACTGTTTTGCTCACATCTAAAATAGGGGACGAAGGCCATCTGGAGGGGTATAGCCTTCGTCCCTTCATTTCTTTATCGCGATCTATAACCTGCTTTGATCTCATGGCAGGTTTTTCTATTTGTACCCTTTAGCATTGGATTAATTATTATAACATTATATAAGGTAATGCTAAAGAAATCTATTATGGCTCCGATATTAGTATTAGTTAGGCACATCTCTCAGAGGACGGAGGCCACAACGGTGGGGTAGGCCTCCGTCCCGCACTTCTTAGGAGAGATTTATTGCATATCTGAAGGCATCTTCTTTTAGTACAATTGATTCTCATATGAGAACAGCGATAGAGAAATAAACCAGCCGGCAACCTGAGTGAGTTCGTTTCCGTCCTGGCTGATTACCGTATCGGCAGCCCATTCCCAGACATTAACAGTTTTTCGCCCGTTTTTCGCCGTTCATGGGTGCATAGATGCACTTTGGTCGTAGCAGTTGTCCGCCAATCTCAAATTGATACATCTGACTGCTTTATTTAGTACTTCCTGACGCTCATCCTGCTGTCCGCCAAGTGGCCTTTTAATAATACCGCGATTTCAGCCCAAAAAGCCTGTTATCCCAAAGAATCTGATATTGAAGGGCGTTAAATTCAAGTTTGGCACCCTTAATGAATATCATTGGGTATATCAGGCGGTTCTTAAAATAGTGACACAGCAATTTCCAAAGATTAATTATTTAAAATCTCCGGAAAAAACTTGTCTTGAACTGACTGAATCGTCGACAGAAAGGGCGTATCGTTCTTTGTAGTTTTGTCGGTCTATTCTTTTCAGACCAGAAGTGAATTACCCTACGGATATTCGAGTTGGTTGAAGTAAGGCCAGATTTTCCTCCTATATTGTTTGGCTAGCCTAATACCAAGCCTGTTGGTTCAACTGACTTTGCCCTGATTTCGTCCAAAACGGCCGGTGTGAATTGATCCAGGAATGTACGGCTGTAACTCCCGCGGGCGAAGCGCAAATCAACAGCTTAATATCTCCCCATGTGATAAGCCGTTAGCGAGCAGTCAAATGCGCCAAAGGTGCAGCGCTGCTGTGCCTAATGTGGAAGCGAGTATTCGACTCTTGAGACTAAATTAGAACCGTTCAGATAGTGGAGCAACTACCGCAAAAAGGTAGATTCTTTGAGAAATTGATTTCCCTGAAATTGCTGCTAATACCGGGGGGCAAGCGGCAATAGTAGAGGACCGGCCGGGACCTAGTCCTGGCCGGGCTTCGACACTATTCTTGTTTCCTCTGGTACCGTAACTACCTGTTTGCTTCAGAAGAAGCGCGCGTCTGTTACGAGAGACAGCACCGACATTGCTGCTTTAATCGGGGGGCAAGCGGCAATGGTAGAGGACCGGCCGGGATTGAATCCTGGCCGGACTTCAACCCGACACATTACAGAAAGAGTTTCCCTGGCGCCATAGACGCGCCATTCGAGTTTGCTGCTAATACCGGGGGGCAAGCAGCAAAACTAGAGGACCGGCCAGGACCTAGTCCTGGCCGGACTTCGACTCTCAGGGGGCCTTCGAATATAATAAAAGATTTATAGAAAACAATATTGCTGCTAATACCGGGGGGCAAGCAGCAATTCAAAAGCCAACCAGGATTTGTCCTGGTTGGCTTTTACTTTTTACCGAAGCTTCAAATTCTTCGCGTTTAGGCCAATTCCAACTACCTGAACTTTAGAAATCGCCTTACGGTATGGTTCATTCTAAAGAGTTTCTTCAAGCTTTTTTCTTGAAAGCCATTGGATAAAATCGAAAGGGAAATGTTGTGGTTAGAAAGCGATAAGAATTAATCCTGAATGGGCCAGTAGATGCCGAGGCGGAAGCGTTGTGCCGGCAGTGGGTAGTCAGGAACAAGCAAGTTGCCTACAATCAGACTCGGATGGCTTAGTACATTTTCGAACGCGAGGAAAAGCTTGGCGGTACGTATGCCGGCTTCGAGTACCACATCCATTGCCACCGATGCATCCACTGGCCGGCTACCAACCGTTCTTAATACCAGGAGCCCTGTTTCCGGGTGTAGCGATCTGCTCTGGAAAGAAGACCACAAGCGGACTTTTGTGTAGAGGTCAAGATCAAGGTCACCCTTGAAAATTAAATAGCGCATACCAAATCTGCCCTGGACATATAATTCGGGCAGACTGCCAACAAGCGTGGAATGTGCAGCGGAAGATGCTGGATTGTTCAATTGATAAAATGTGGGCGTTATCGACAGGTAAAAACCGCGCGTTGCATATTTGCGAACACCAAAATCAGCTGTAAGCCCTGTCCATTGCACAGGCGTAGGGAAAACCTCAACGCTGATGGAATCTGTACTCGTACTGGAAAAGAAATCTGTATAGTTACTGGTTCTGTTGATAAAGCCTGTGACATCGAGGCTGAATGGGCCGCCGAGAAGAGAGATGCCGGCCCGCAAATTCGTGACACGACTTTCCGGAGACGCCGGCAATGGTCGTATGGTGTCTCCCCATCCATATTGCTGAACCCAGGAACTCTTTTGGCCTGAATAGGAAGCCTGGGCAAAAAGCTTGACCGAACGGTTGCCAATCGATAAGCGCCCGCGTCCACCTAAAAAGCTGTCGCCGTCTTGTGCGTGTAGGGCCGGTTCAACTTCCAGATTTGCGAGACCCAGGGGTAAGGATGTTAAGGCAGAGAGATTGAATGACGACCGTGTCGGGTTTAAGGAGTCGGGTAAGGCGCGACTGTCTTCTCGGAGTTTCTCATTCCAGCCCTCAAGCGCAACTGTGACTTCTCCATTGCCAACAGCAACAGCCTGGGAAATTCTGTAGCCGAACCTGCTTGTTCTGGCCTGTAACGTATCTCCGAGTACATAACGGAACGTACCGGCTGTCCAGTACCCCATTGCCGTTAATGGTCTTGTGGTATCTGGCAGTACGTTGCTTCGGACCGTTAGCGCGAGGTCATTTCTTATGGTTTGGCGTTGTGCATCTGCGTTAATGGCGGTGCCGGCAAAACGGTTGTAAATGGCTTCATAAAAGTTCTCATCAACCATAATACCGTCGTGCGCGCCCAGTCTCCGCCTGTTTGAGAAGTTCATCAGTTCGATTGAACCCCAGGGGTGGCGGTACCTCAGGCGTGCAAGTAACTGACGTGCACCTTCAAGCTGGTATCCCGAATATTCTCCGTTTGCACCATGCCCGCCATAGGCCAGTGTTATGCCCAGAACCCCCATTTGCTGGCGCAGTGGGATGTTTCTTTGCTGGCTATGAAACACAAGCACGCTTTTGAGGCCATTGTTCGACTGGCGGTAGCGAATCTCTGAAATGGGGCGCTTGACGTCGAGACTGCGAAGCCGGGTGTTTACCGTGAGCGGGGCGCCAAAGCGGTCTTCTTGTAGTTTGAAAGGCTGCAATACCGAAAACGGAAGCAACTCATATTCAGGTGTGCCGGAGATACTGTTGTCGAATGGAATGCCATTGTAACCCAAGGCTACATCATGCGGGGCCATGCCATAAGGGCTCCAGCCATCAGGCCATCCGGATGCCCCAAAATCATATAAGAAAGATCCGGGTAAATCTGAAAGCAAGCCGGCGGGATCTTGTGCTGGATGTATGGTTGGTAGTGAGTCGTGAAGAATCAGCCCTGGGTCTGTATCAAGGAATGAGACGGGTGTTTTAAAGGTAATTTGTTTTACTGTCGAATCAGCAAACTGGGGCAATGCAGATGAGTCTGGCATTGCGGTGGAATCGGGTAGAGCAATACGAAGACTGTCGGGAGAGGGCGTTTTTGTTGTATCTACAACCTGCGCAGATACATCGTGCAATGTAAAAGTTAAGGAAACACAGCAAAAAAGACTGTAGAAAAAGAGGCGCAGTACAATCATGTGTTGATTTGGCATGATTGGAATCGGCCAGCGGTATTACTCCGCAAAAAGCCCGAATAAACGGCTTTCGATCCGGCCAACGATGTCATTGCGATCGTCAGGGTTATTTACAAAATCGTAAGAATCCACATCGATTATCAGCTTTGGGCCGGCTGTATATCGTTCGATCCACTCATCATACAATACATTAAGCCGCTCAAGGTATTCGATACGAATCGTATTCTCAAAATCACGCCCTCGTGACTGGATATGGCGGACCAGCGTTGGGACAGATGCGCGCAGGTAAACCAGCAGATCCGGTGCTTTAAGAAATGAGACCATGATTTTAAACAGCTCGGAATAATTCTGATAATCCCGGGCAGACATTAAGTCCATTTCATACAAGTTACGAGCGAAGATTTCAGCATCCTCGTAAATAGATCTGTCCTGAGCTACAGAATACGGGCTATTTTCGATTTCCTGTTGCTGGTTGAATCGGCTGGAAAGGAAAAAGATCTGCAGGTTGAAAGACCATCTTCTCATGTCCTTGTAGAAGTCTTCCAGATATGGATTGTCATCTACACGTTCATAGTAGGAATTCCACCCAAAATAGTCGCTGGTAATCTGGGTTAACGAGCTTTTGCCTGCACCAATATTGCCGGCAATAGCAACGTGCTTCTTTTCTTTGTATATGCTTTGCTTATCGCGATTATTTAAATCCATTACGACACAGAATCGAGACTTTTCCGGGTATGTGTGGGTTTGTTTGTCACTACGAAGGGAGAAGTGACCTGGAACGATTTCTTCCAAACTCACTTAGTGCATATGATGTTCTCGCAACGGTTATAAAATCCCGGTATTCAGGCAATCCGCTGTACGATATTTTTGAATTCATATACTGGTATATCAGGTACCAACCTTCGTTTCTTTTTGTAGATAGCTCAAGTTTTCAGCACTAAATGGAATGCGCTTGAGGTCGAAGTCTCTATAGAACGCTGTGGGATCACATGTATTGCCTTCTATAAGCATTTCAAATTGGTCCGGTGTAATGGGTAAAACCCCTAGTTTGCCAACGGAATGTACAAGTGGACGAACGAGCCAGAGTGGTTGTTTGATCTGAGGTTTGGGCGAGATACCGATTCCTTCGGCAAGGATATCCAGAATTTCAGTATAAGCATACGCCGTGGGGCCGGCGACGCAGTAGGTTTGTTGATTGGCCGAGGGCGTGGAAAGTGCCTGGACAAAAGCGCCGGCTACATCTTCCACAGCTACTGGCTGCATCTGGTAACTACCGTCGCCAAATACGGGCAGGATCGGGAAGGGTATAATAAGCGTCTCTGCTAGCTGCGAAGTAAACTCAGGTTGTCCTGGTGCCGGAGCACCAAAAATAACTGAAGGCCGAAAAATGGTCCATTGCTTGAAGCCCGCTTTCTGCATGTATTGTTCTGCCTGCCATTTGGATGTCTGGTATGCAGAAACGCCTTCAGCCTTCGCGCCATTGGCGCTCATCTGAATAAATACATCGATTTCAGAGGCACGGGCTTCATCGATCAGGTACTTGGCACCTTCGAAGTGCATGCGTTTGAAGGTGATGCCGGCGCGCTGATTTTCTTTGATGATTCCCACAAGATTGATTACAGCGTCGCATCCTCGGAACAGACCTACAAGCGATTTTTGCTTTGTGATATCCCCTTTTACTTTTTCAATGCTTTCATGCTCGATACTCAACGGTTCTTGGGTATCCCGCATAAGACAACGAACAGAATGCCCTGCGTTGATTAATTCCTTTAGGATATAAGAACCGACAAATCCTGTAGCGCCTGTGAGGAATACGTGCATTGTAAAATTGGTTTGTTCTTCTGGGTGGCTGGACTGTAAATCAGGTAGCCATGTCAAGCAGACACCGTTTCTTTCAGAAACCGTGTCTTTGATAGCGCCGCAAACGGCGTGTTAAAACTCAAGTTACGGTTGTTGAGCTTTCTGTACCGGAAAACCTGTTGTCAAAGTTAGGTACACCGAAAGAAGTGCCAACAGCCATTGCAGTGATCAACATTGCGGCATCGTGTGCGACTGTGCGTACTTTGCCGGCGACTTTTTTGAGTTCAACTGAAGTAAGCTTGTTGTTTTGCAAGGCCACCATTTTTCCAAATTCTCCGGTCGCTACCATCGATGCAGCATACGCACCAAAAGCGGTAGCCAGGTTGCGGTCAAAAGGTGTTGGCGTTCCGCCGCGCTGTGTATGACCAAGAATGGTTGTTCTGATTTCGCTTCTTAAATGTGCTTCTAATTGTGTTTCGAGTACTTTGCTAATCCCTCCTAATCGTATCGGGTCAGGGCTATCAGAAATCAATTCTTGCACAACCATAGATCCGCCTTTGGGCTTGCTGCCCTCTGCAATCACAATAATCGTAAATCTTTGCCCACCCACTTCACGCTCTTTGCAAATCCGCACAATTTCGTTGATATCATACTCAAACTCGGGAATGAGAATAACGTCAGCACCGCCGGCAACGCCCGCATAGAGGGCAATCCAGCCGGCGTATCGTCCCATCGTTTCAAGAATCATCACCCGATGATGGCTTTGCGCTGTTGTATGCAGCCGGTCAAGCGCCTCGGTAGCCACGGCGACGGCAGAGTCAAAACCAAAGGTGCGCTCAGTTTCTACTAAATCGTTGTCGATTGTTTTAGGAACGCCTACAATGTTTAGGCCCAGCTCATGAAGCCTGTGAGAGATAGCCATCGTGCCATCTCCACCAATAACTACGAGGGCATCAAGGCCAAGTGTTCGTGTAAATTTGATAACCTGAGCGGATACATCAGCATCTCCACGTCTGTAATAGCTAAAGGGATTTGCTTTGTTACTGGTACCCAGTATGGTGCCGCCGAGCGTTAAAATGCCGCTCACATCTCTGTAATTCAGTGGCTGAATACGTTCTTCAATCAGTCCTTGAAAACCATCTTCAAACCCTAGAACTTCTGCGTTATGCTGTACAATCAAGCTCTTGACTACAGCTCTGATTACTGCATTAAGTCCAGGACAATCTCCACCTCCAGTAATCACACCAACGCGTAAGCGTTTTGCCATCGTTTAATCTTCGTTGTTCATTGTTGAGAAACCGAAAGCAATTTAACAACAAAGAAGGCAACAGTAAGCGAAGAAACGATCAACAAAAGACATCTTTGTGAACTTAGGCCCTGAAGTAATCAACCAGAAGAACGATTGAGAGCAAGAGAGAAGAGGGTAGTCGTTTTCTCAGGTGCCCTCCTCTCTCTTGCTCGTTCCAATTTGTACAGCTAAGAAACTGTTGAGATTTAATCTTCACATTGAGTGAGCGATCTTTTGGTGCTTTTGAATCCGCTTTTTTATTTGCATCAGTCGGGCTGCGCCCTCGTGTC
>JBGCEN010000118.1:0-17020 GCA_045106435.1 Rhodothermales bacterium | reverse complement strand
ATTTTGTTAGCGAATACAAAATCGATGTGCATCGCGATGAGTGGCTTGATAGAACCCCTGACAAGGGCGTGGAGATTAGAGACGGGCGCATCGTGTCGATCACGATGTTGTCAGGCAAGTCATACCGTGGAAAGATGTTTATCGATGCGACGTACGAGGGCGATCTTATGGCGGCTGCGGGAGTGACGTACACCGTGGGCCGTGAGGCGAACAGTCAATATGGCGAGACACTCAATGGCGTCGCAACGGAGTATGCAATACACCACCAGTTTTCGAAACCAGTCGATCCGTATGTTCAAGCCGGCGATCCATCAAGTGGGCTACTGCCGGGCGTGATGGAAGGTGGCCCGGGGATAGAGGGCGCGGCCGACAAACGCATCCAGGCGTACTGCTTCCGCATGTGTCTGACGGACGTGCCGGCCAATCGAATCCCCTTCTCGAAGCCCGAAGGCTACGACCCGATGCGATACGAACTGCTGCTACGCACAATTCTTGCCGAAGCAAACCAGTACGACGATCTATACTTCATGGAATCGCCCATTCCCAACGGCAAAACAGACTCCAACAACAAGGGACCGTTTTCAACCGACAACATCGGCATGAATTACGACTACCCGGAGGGAGACTACGCCACACGCAAACGGATCATCAAAGAGCATGAAACCTATCAAAAGGGGTTTGTATGGTTCCTCGCAAACGACCCACGCGTACCGGAACACCTCCGCAAAAAGGTCGGACGCTGGGGACTGCCCAAGGACGAATTCAAAGACAATGGACACTGGCCGCACCAGCTCTATATCCGAGAGGCGCGACGGATGGTTGGCCTGTACGTAATGACCCAGCTTAACTGCCAGGGTACAACCAAAATCGACAACTCGATAGGCATGGGCGCCTACACAATGGACTCACACCACGTCCAAAGGTATGTTGATGACAAGGGCCACGTCCGCAACGAAGGCGATGTAGAAGTCGGTGGGTTTGGGCCATACCCAATCGCGTACGGAGCGATCGTGCCCAAGAAAGGTGAGGCTAAGAATCTGCTCGTTCCAGTTTCTCTCTCAGCTACGCACATGGCTTACGGATCGATTCGGATGGAGCCAGTATTCATGGTGCTCGGCCAAAGCGCAGCAACAGCAGCGGTACAGGCAATCGACGCGAACGTCACGGTTCAGGATGTGGACTACGCAACATTGCGTGCTCAACTGCTGGCTGACAAGCAAGTACTGCAAAATTAGTACTCGCGTAACGTTGCCTACCTGGCCGGCTGGCAGTGATGGTTAGAAACACTTATTATCTGAAAGGAGCGTGCTCAATCGCTCATGCCCCAACTTAGACTTTTTCTTTTCCTGGCTATCGCAGTGGCTTTCATCTCGTGCTCACCTAATGAGCCACCTGCTGATGTGGCGATCCAGAACGTAACTGTGATCGATGCCGTGAACGGTGCACGCGAAGCCCTTACGGTGCTGGTGCGTGACGGGCGAATCACTGCTGTTCAGCCTGCCGACAATGCAGTTCGTGCCACGGAGGTTGTAGACGGCAGCGGCCAGTACCTGATTCCGGGCCTGTGGGACTTCCATGTCCACCTCACCTATGATGAGCGCTTCACTCAAGCAATGCCAGGTCTATTCCTGAACCATGGCATTACCAGTATCAGAGACACCGGGGGGCCTCTTGAACTCGTGATTCCAGCTGTAGAGGCGATTCGGGCTCCGGGTGCGACCGCGCCGCGGGTGTTCTTTGCCGGCCCCTTGCTAGATGGCGAACACGTTGTCTATGACGGAATCAACCGCCCCTTGCTAGGAATCGGCAATCCCGATGCCGAGACAGCACGTGCAAACATGGCCCTGCTGGCCGATGCCGGCGTTGACTTCGTGAAGATCTACGAGATGGTCTCACCCGAGGTCTTTGCAGTACTCGTAGAGGAAGCAGCATCACGTGGCTTGCCCATAGACGGTCACATCCCGCTCTCCATGAGGGCGAGAGACGTGGGGCCCAATGTGCAATCTCTAGAACACCTGCGCAACATCGAAATGGACTGTACGACAAACGCTGAAGTCGCAGTCGCCGAGCGCCGGCAGGTACTCACCAATCGCGATGGCCTCACTGGCATTGCCCTCCGGACGCAGCTCCACGGCGCATATCGCATTCCCTCCGTGGTTGCCTACGACGAGGAAGCATGCCGCGAGGTCTTGTCCCCCATGATGTCCACAATCCAGGTACCAACGCTTCGACTCCCACGTTTCCCAACTGGAGCCTCTTTCTTATCGATCTGATGCATCAGGCCGGCGTACCGATTGGCGCCGGGACAGATACGCCGATCGCCATGGCTGTGCCTGGCTACAGTCTACACAGTGAGCTTGAAATGCTGGTTCGGGCGGGCCTGCCACCTATCGAGGCGCTACGGCGACGGTACGCCCCGCGGAATTCTACGGTACGATGAATTTTATCGAGGCCGGCCTTGCCTACCACGTGAGTGATCCCACCTTGTGGAGACTTGATCGAAGAAAAGGCGGCGGCAGAGCCATTATGGACCTGGGTGTCTACCCGATTCAGGCCTGTAGATATGCAACAGGCGAAGAACCTGTTGCAGTCACAGCACAAGGGTTCACTCACGACAAGGACAGATTTAAGGATATTTATGAGACTTTTTTCTGGCAGTTTGAATTTCCTTCCGGCACTGTAGCCAATTGCACCACTTCGTATTCGTCGTACGTAGATCGTTTTTACGCGAGTTGCTATAAGGGATGGTACAGATTACACCCCAGTTTTAACGGCGGCGGGAGCGGCGGCGAAACTAGCGACGGGCCGATGAACTTAACCAAAGTGAATCAGCAAGCTGCCCATATGGATGACTTTGCGCAGAGCATTATAGAAGGTTCTCCTTTACGGGTGAATGCTTCTGAAGGGCTTCAGGATCTTCGCATTATTGAAGCGATAAAGCTGGCGATTGAATCTGGCGAACGGGTTGGGGTGGGGGCTTGACAGAAATCTGTCAAGCGTTTCGGGTTCAATGTTCTGGGTTTAGGGTTTAGGGTTTAGGGTTTAGGGTTTAGGGTTTAGGGTTTAGGGTTTAGGGTTTAGGGTTTAGGGTTTTAAAAATTAATACTCTTAGTAATGGGCACGGCTTTATGATTTACTAATTACCATAATTTCTCTCGGCGTCATCCTGAACTTGATTCAGGATCCAGACAAGGCCTAAATCTGAGTATCCCTGGTTCAGAGTCTAAGCGTTAGGATTTTGAGTTCTATTTGGCCGTTCTCGGTGATCCTTAGCTGAAGTGCCTTTAATTCTGGTATAATCACATCTGCTTCGGATAATGCATCTGTGTTATTTGTTGATGCAACGCCTATAACAAACGCGCCGGCTGATTTGGCCGATCTTATGCCGGCTGGGGCATCTTCCAGTACTGCACATTTGAAGATGTCTATACCCAACTGTTTAGCTGCCAACAGATAGGGCTCTGGTGCTGGCTTGCCGTTCTTTACATCGTTTGCTGTAACCAAAACCTTTGGTGCGGGAATGCCAACAAATTGCATGCGGTTGGTTGCCGTTCGGCGGGTACCGCTTGTCGCAATCGCCCACTGATCTCGGGGCAAGGCATTTATGAGTTCTATCGCCCCGGGATATCTCGTCAGGCCGTCTGTATCATCAGCTTCTGCCGTTTCTTTTGCCAATGCCTCTGCGGCGATATCGAGATGCGGTGCCACAGCACGAATCGTTTCGGCAGTTGGCCGGCCATGATGTATAGACAGCACATCATTTTCCGGAATCCCGTGATGTTTTGCCCATCGCGCCCAGTGCCGTTCTGCAATAGGATTTGAGTCTACCAACACGCCGTCAAAATCAAATATTACAGCCTCAAATAAACGTGTCATTTTTTTAAGTTATAAGTTATCAGATTTCAGTTGTCAGATTCTATTTTATCCCTTCTCTGACAACTGAAGTCTGATAACTTATTTCACAACAATCATCTGCTTCATGTCAGTATAGGATTCCGTTTCGAATTTGTAAATATACACGCCAGAAGCAAAGTTGCTCGCGGGAATAACAACTTCATGTCTGCCAGCCGGCCTGAACGCATCTACAGCCCGCAGCACTTCCCTGCCTAACATGTCATACACAGCCAGGCGAACATGCTGTGCGGCGGGTAACTCAAATGAAATGCTGGTATGCCGGTTAAATGGATTCGGAAAGTTTTGAAATAGCGTGAACGAGTCGACCACCTGGTCTCCTTCATTTGCCACTGAAACAGTCCCCATAATCTGGTTATTACTAATATCAGCATCTTGTGCATCGCCAGAGACAGTCGCCCATCTATTTACTTGTGTTTGATGCTGAAGCACAGCCTCATAACTCACGGTCATACTATCTCCCGGAGCCAATACCTCACTTGTACAAACCAGCACGGATGAGGACGCAACACATCCTCCTTTACTCGCCGTAATGGACTGAAGATTTGCTTCAGCAAATAGCGTGTCGGATAACGTAACTGCCAAAGCAGAATCTGGGCCGGCGTTGTAAATTGTGAGCTTGAAAAACTGTAATTGCTCACTTGCTGATTCGTCTGCCGTACGGTTTCTGTTTTCAGCAACAATCGATAGGTCAGCCTGCCCCATTTCACATACATCTCCGATCCCATCCTGGTCCAGATCTGCCTGATCTTCATTTGCAATAACGGCGCAATTGTCTAGCGCATTCACAAGACCGTCTCCATCGAAGTCAAAATTCATGGCTGCTTCCATGGTGATCTCGGGCGCGTTCTCTGCTTCTATTGAGGCCGGCTCACTGCGTTGGCTGCCATCTCCAAATCCATTTGTGGCCCGGAAATTATATACAAGGTTTGACCAGTCATCGTGGCTTTTCAGCTTTTTGAGCGCCGGTTGCCACTCACATCCAGCATCCGGTATGTAATCAATATCAGCAGCCTGCATCTCCATGAATGCATTGTCATCATTCCAATCAATGCTGCTTGCATTACCTCTTGTGTAGCGCAAGATCTGACCTTTCATGCCGGCTGTGCCTGAGGTATTAAAAAGCAGGTACTCCTCCATCTTCCCGGAAAGACCATTGTTTTCATTGAGCCTTGCTTCATCAAGCTCCGGCAACGCTTTGGAAGAATAATTCAGGGGCCGATTGGGAATCATGTAAGGAAATTGCAGCGCATAGTTCATTACGCTGATATAGTTCGGCTTACAATTGTTATGATCAACACCGCCGTGTTTTAAATTGAGTGTGTGGCCCATCTCATGCATGATGGTACCTGCCTCAACGCTTGCTTTCGCTTTAACAAAGGCTGCTGTAGTGCCTTCCGTTTGCCCACCAGTTGCCAGAATGCCAGCCCGTCCCCAGGAACCGATCGTAACCATAAAGTCGTTCCCCGGCAATTCAGCCACACCACTGGAGCCAGGTGAATGGGCATGATCATGACCAAAAATCAGATACCGTGTTGTGAGCCGGCGCGCGCCTAAAATGGCAGGACACCTTTCAGATGCACGGTCTTCCATCGTTCCAAAATTACCTCCACCTTCTCCTCCTCCACAGGGCGTGCCCTGCTTTCCATATTTCAAGTCATCAAAGGTACCAGCCGGCGCAACCTCTACGCTACCCGTATGCATACGGACCGGCGTAACCTCTGGCATATGGCCATCTTTCAGAAAGTGCAATCGCACCCCCTTTGAGCCATCAGGATTTTGAACAGGTGATTTTGCAAAAGCGGCGACCACCTGATCAAGACTGGATTGCAAAGGCTCGTGGCTATGCATACCGTTTCCACTAGTCTCCATCCAGTCTACTTCTACATAGATGTCTTTCTTCCGGGGATTGGCTGCTGTTGTACCAGAAAACTGCAAATCGATGAGGCCATCCATATCATAATCAAGCCCATCAATCTCCCACATATCACACAATGCATCACCGTCCGAATCTGGATTTCCATCTCCGTCCGGATCTGTACAAACGGGAGAAAACTCCGAAGTTGATCCATCCTCATCCGTTGCTGTCGCTGAGAACAGCTTGTAGGAAACAGAAGGATTGATAACAAAAACAAATTGACCCGAACTATCAGGAGAAAGAGACCCCAGCCATTCATCACCACCGCCTACACCTGACTCATGTACATTTTCTACACCGTACAGATCAATTGTAGCACCCGCAGGGTCTCTTGTATCTAAAAAGCCGGAAACCAGAATATCCCCGTTTTCATCAATCGTCCGCAATATGCCCACAGGGAAGTTCATCAGACTATTCGGCCCATCATCATCATCGGTCCCAATACCAGTCGGATGCAGATCATTTGCTGTTATCTTCTCATCTTCATTTAAATCGATATCCAATATCCGATTCTCCTTCAACACATTGTACCGGATGGTGTTACCTATCCCGTCTCCTCTAATGACAACGCCAAACTGGTTGTCGCGGATGAGGTTACCTGTCTCCGGCGAAACCGAGCCAATCAAGTTATCAGAAGCTCCATCAATAAAAACGCCGGCGTTGACGTTAAACGATCCAACTTCACCTTCTACATCAACCCCGATGTAATTGGCCAGCACCAGAGATCCAGAAGACGGTGCTTTTAAAGACACACCATTATCCAGATTCCCGGATAACACATTTCCTTCTCCCGTATTCCCGATAACTGAATTGGTCGCTCCTTCAACCAAAATGCCGTTTATGACATTTCCCAATCGATTTCGACCGGAGCCATCGGTCCCGATAAAGTTTTTATAGAACTCATTCCCATCGCCGGCAGCAACCAAAATTCCATTGCCGGCATTGCGCGAGATCACATTGTTTTCAACCAGGTTCTGGCTACCTGACAGCCATATTCCCTGTCCTCCATTCCCAACATCTTCTGTGCCTGTTTTATCCAGTCCGATGATATTGTTTTGCAATACATTATCGTCGCCTGTAAGATGAATACCGTCAGTGTTATTTCCCGATATAAACGAAGCGGCTACGGTATTCTGATGCCCAACAATCGTAAGTCCTGTTGCATTTCCAGTTAGTTGTGAGCCATCCAATCCGAGCATGCACGAACTAATAGATACTTCATTACTTTGCACCCAGATGCCCGGCCCTTGAAAGGCAAGGATCCAGAGGTTCTTGATGGAAGAGCCCGCTGCGCCTCCTTCTAAAGTCAAGCCCGCAGCACCATCTCCCGCCCCCACGCCATCCAACGTGATTAATGGAAGATCTTCATAGGCCGGCCCTGCGAGATTTACTGGGTTTGTAATGGCAGGCAACGGGCTTTCCACAGTAATAAAATACGGTGCATCGCCAGATATGGAGAAGATGATGTTATCCTGCTCGGCAGTTGTGTTTGCTTCTTGAATCGCTGCCCGCAAGGTACACGCTGCGTCCCCATTCACTGTGCCGCCGGTATTACAAACACCATCTCCTGGATTTAAGTCATCCTCATCACTGGTTGCATTAACAACCAACCCGCCAGCCAATCCGCTCAACTTCAGGATTGCAAAGGAGTCATCTGCAAACCGGGAAAGTGCAACGACAGACTGCTCTTCTCTTAACACAGAATTTCGGCCGCCATATCCAGGACTCGAAAAATACGTCGTCGCCAATACAAGCAGATCCATGATCCGTTCATCGCCTGGAGCCACTGCGATGACATCATCAGGGCCGGCAACACGAGAAAGCTCCCCTCCCACCGGTAGAAACCATAGGTCCCGATCGAAACCCAACGCAAGGTCCCCTGCAGCATTTATGCCGAGACCATTGGCATCTTTTAATTGTGCATCCGGCAAAAATCCACCTTCAAGGATCATTTCCACAGAGCCATCTAGCCGACGAACCCAGATGCCACTAGTTGGGGTCGGTGTATCGACATTGGCATGAATGAATAGTTGTCCCGATTCATCGAAACCCATACCGGCGCTTGCAAAGAATTTCCATGGTTCTACATCAAGCTGGTTTCCGTTTTGATCTGTTGGGATGTCGCCGGCAGTCATAACCCTTTCAAACGCCCCACTGCCCGCAGCGCTTTCAATTAATACTGCAGTTTCCGTTTCATTAGATGCCACCACCGCAACGCGACCGTCTTTTGCCACCCGAATAAGGGATAAATTAAATCCATTACCAAGATCCACCAAGGTCCTGCCATTACCTGATGATTTAAACAGATATTGCGCAACCGGAGGCGAAGCGTTTGCTCTAAAAATAATCTCTCCGCTATCAGACACATGAATGTCTCTAAATTCAAACACAACACCCGGCACCTCAGGCCACTCATCTACCTCATCAAACTGATCACTTTCAGACAAAACAACCGATGTGGGCGCACCACCACCCGAAGACTGCCAGATTCCATTTTGTGCCTTAAACCCTGTGGTATCACGCGCCAATGCCGTAAAAGCGAGCACATTGTTGTTAAAGGAATATGACCAAAATCCATTGAAGCTTGAGTTATCAAAAGAACTGAAGCGCAAGTCACTGGTACCCGGGGCTGGCATACCTCCATAAGCGACTGTCGAAAGACCTGTTCGATTTCCAACCATCATGGCTCCACCATTAAAGGTTGAGGCGCGAAAGGCAAAACTCCCCTCATCTACGCCAATAATAAAAAAGGCATCTGAGGAGATGAACTCATCGGGTGCGCCGGGTAACGCCTGTCCCTCCCGGATCACCTCAAACACACTGCCATCGTCGTAATACCAGATTCCGCGCGTGCCGTCAGACAGAATGCCCTGAAATACAACCAGGCCCTCTTCATCAGAAAGCGCCTGGGTAAAAGATTCGAAGGTAAGATTGGTACCCGGAGCGGTTTCGCCTGATAATACAAGCGTTTCAGAGAGTTGTGCGGTAGAAGGAAGCGCCAACATCAAAAGATGCAGCATAATTCCCAGACCAGAAAGAACGGTTTTTTTCATGAAGATCGGAATGAAATGCGGTGAACTAGATTGGAGTTCGCATGCAACAAACCCGTCATTTCAAAGAAGCGTGCCGGCACTATTAACCACTTTACACACCGTACTACACACAATCATATTGCGCAGTGTTAATGTGCAGACAAAGTGCGAAGCATGAACATCAATTGCGGGTCGTTTAATTGCTTGCTGTCTACTTAAAGTCGTTGCAAAGAGAGAGGTGTACTAATCGAAAGATCATTTGAAATTGGCGACTACTAACGCTGATCGCAATTCCGTGTTGCATATCCCAGTAGCGTTTGTCCATCAGGTTTCGCATAGAAGGCCATATCCTTAGATTTCAGCAAACGAAGCGCATAAAACAAAAGAAGTGCACAACGCTTGCCTATAGTGCCCCATGTGTTTAGCTTATGCGGGATGATATAATTTCCGAACTAATCCTCTTACCCATTCAAGAGAAGTTGTAAGGCTCCCACCGACAACCACCAGAGACTGTCGAGTAAGCCCAAAACATACATATTGATGTACGCTGCCGGGACCAAAAAAAACTTCAAACAAAACCGACACTGACCATGAACCACCAGAAAACATGGGTAGCATTCCTTCTCGCTCTCCTATTCGTAACCACACCAGTATTTGCACAATACGGCAAAGTACACGACAACTTGTCGATGACCAGTGAAATTCTGAAGAGTGAGCGAAAGTACGCCGTGTATTTGCCACCTGATTATGAGCACTCGGAAAGGAGCTATCCCGTGTTGTACTTGCTCCATGGCGCTGGCGACGATCATACGGGCTGGGTGCAATTCGGTGAAGTGCTACACATCACAGACAAGGCCATCCGGGAAGGAAAAGCAACACCCATGGTGATTGTTATGCCCGATGCTGATACAGGCACCCGCGGCTACTTTAATGATATCGAGACAGATTGGCGCTACGAGGATTTCTTCTTTGATGAGTTGATGCCCCATGTAGAAGAAAAGTTCAGAATTAAAGGTCAGAAAAGATATCGCGCTGTTGCCGGCCTTTCCATGGGTGGCGGGGGTACGTTCATGTATGCCTTGCACAGACCTGACCTCTTTTCATCTGCCGCACCGTTGAGCGCGTATGTTGGTCCGCTTTCGGTTGATGCACTGAAGAACACCATGAAGCGATGGAATAACAGGGATCTAACGGGTATCTCCGAAGAGCAATTCCAGGCGTATTACGAACGCCACAATGCCGTTGCACTGATGGAAAACTTGCCGGTAGATGACATTAAGTCTGTACGATGGTTTATCGATTGTGGTGACGATGACTTCTTATTCGAAGGAAACTCTCTCATTCATATTGCCATGAAGAAGCGAGAAATCCCCCATGAGTACCGCGTTCGTGATGGCGCGCATTCGTGGACCTATTGGCGGGAAAGTTTGCCTGTTGTTCTACACTTTGTTTCCCAGGCGTTTCACCAGTATTAGGGGACCTGCTTCGGGTTCAAAGTTCAGGGTCCAAGGTTTGGTGAGAATGTGTATTTCGTATCCACTGTACCTTGGTACCTTTCGTACTTATGCGTTGGCTGTTGCTTTAAAACCAAACCTGTAGTCCATTGATGTTTTTAAGAAAGACTCTTTACCTCACGCTTGTACTGCTTTTCACCACAACACAGCTCTTTGCACAGGAAGCAAACGACAAGAAAAAGGACAAGTGGGATGTGAATGCGGCGCATGGTCCTACCAAACAAGTGAAATTCACGACCAATGAAGGAACGTGGATGAGTGTCGATATAAGTCCGGATGGCAATACCCTGGTATTTGATCTCATGGGCGATCTCTATCAGTTGCCGATTGCCGGCGGCAAAGCAAAGCGATTGACTTCTGGCGCTGCCTATGACGTCCAACCGCGCTTTAGCCCGGATGGCAGCAAGATTAGCTTTACCTCAGATCGCGCCGGCGGCGACAACATCTGGTACATGGATGCAGATGGCTCTAATGCAAAACAGGTCACAAAGGAGAGCTTCAGATTACTCAATGGCGCGGAATGGACAACCGATGGCAACTATCTGCTGGCTCGTAAACACTTTACTAGCACGCGATCACTTGGCGCCGGCGAGGTTTGGATGTACCACATCAGCGGCGGTAGTGGACTCCAACTGACCAAACAGAAGAACAATCAGCAAGATCAGGGCAACGAGATCTCTGTGAGCCCCGATGGCAAGTTTGTTTATTTCTCTGAAGACACCACACCGGGACCCTCTTTTCAATACAATAAAGACCCGAATCCGGGCATTTACAGCATCAAGCAACTGGATCGTGCTTCGGGAGAAATCAAGACCATTATTTCAGGGCCCGGCGGTGCCATCAGGCCCGTTCCATCACCCGATGGCAAACAACTGGCTTTTGTGCGCCGCGTTCGGGAAAAATCAGTGCTGTACACGTACGATCTGGAAAAAGGAACGGCCCGTCCGCTCTTTGATGGACTGGATCATGACCAGCAAGAAGCATGGGCCATCTTTGGGGTCTATCCCAATTTCAGCTGGACGCCAGACAACAGCGCTATCGTATTTTGGGCCCAGGGAAAGCTATGGCAAGTGGATGCTGAAAACGCCAACGTAACCAATATTCCTTTCGAGGCAGAGATAGATCTTGAAGTAACTGAGGCCGTCAGATTTCCTGTAGAGGTATTGCCGGCTGAGTTCGATGCAAGAATGATTACAGGTACCGCTACAACACCTGACAATCGCACCATCATATTCCACGCGGTCGGACATCTTTGGAAAAAAAGATTGCCCAATGGTACACCAACAAGACTGACTACGAGCGAGGATTTTGAATATGAGCCGGCCATCAGTCCCGATGGGCAATCGGTCATTTACACTACCTGGAATGACGAAACGCTTGGTGCTATCCATTCCATTCCTGTAAACGGTGGCACATCGACCAAACTCACAACGGCCTCGGGATACTACTTTACGCCCCGATTTAGCCCGGATGGCTCACGGATTGTCTACCGAAAAGGCTCTGGCAACTCACTCCTCGGATCAGCTTACGGAAGGGTGACAGGCCTGTACTGGATGCATGCTGATGGCAGCGAAGCCACAAAGATTCAAAGCGGTGGACGCGAACCGATGTTTGACCACGAAGGCAAGCGGGTTTATTTCAAAACAGGTTTTGGACTATCGAAGAAATTCAAAAGCGTAAATCTGGCCGGCGGCGATGAACGGACGCATTTCAACATGAAATACGCAGACGTCGTTCTACCGAGCCCAGACGGCAAGTGGATTGCATTTACAGAATTATTCAATGCATACATTGCCCCACTGCCACAAACGGGTGGAGCCATCGACCTCAACAAAGACACGAAGGCTTTCCCAGTATCCAAAATCACTCGCGATGCCGGCACCGACCTGCATTGGTCTCCTGATAGCCAGCACCTCAATTGGGTCATCGGCCCTGAGTACTTCTCCCGACCACTTACCGACGCCTTTGCGTTTCTGGAAGGTTCTCCGGATGAATTGCCCAAGCCCGACTCATCCGGTATATCTATTGGCTTATCGGTTGATTCAGATATTCCATCGGGCTCAGTGGCCTTTGTCAATGCGAGAATCATCACCATGAACGGTGACGAGGTTATTGAGAACGGCAGCATCGTTGTTGAGAATAACCGGATCAAGTCCATCAATGCCTCATCAGCTAATGTTAATGCAGATAAAGTCATTGATGTCAACGGTAAAACGATTATCCCTGGCCTTGTAGATGTGCACGCGCATGCAAGTCACTTCCCAAGTGGTCCAACACCGCAACAAAACTGGGTATACTATGCCAATCTGGCCTATGGCGTAACAACACTCCACGATCCCTCTGCAAATACAAATTTTGTATTCAGGCAGAAAGAGCTCGTTCGCGCCGGCAAGGTTACTGGGCCACGCATCTTCTCTACAGGCAGAATTCTCTATGGGGCAGATGGCGATTTCAAAGCAGTTATCAACAGCATCGATGATGCAAGGTCGCACCTTCGCAGGATGAAAGCTGTCGGTGCAATTTCTGTCAAAAGCTATAACCAGCCCCGCCGCGATCAACGGCAACAAGTGTTATTGGCCGCGAGAGAGCTGGGAATGATGGTGGTGCCGGAAGGCGGATCTACGTTCTTCACCAACATCAACCAGGTAATAGACGGACATACCAGTATTGAGCACAATGTCCCCGTTGCGCCGCTGTATAAAGATGTCATTGAAACGTGGCGCCACACGAGCGTTGGGTACACGCCGACACTCGTGGTGAATTATGGCGGCCCCAATGGCGAATACTGGTGGTATCAAAACACCAACGTGTGGGAAAAGAGCAGACTGCTCAACTTCTTCCCCCGTCCCAGCATTGATGCCAGAAGTCGCCGGCCCACTCAGGTGCCGGAAGAAGAGTACTTCCACATCAAGGTGGCAGAACAAACCAAGAAGTTGGTAGATCAAGGCAATACAGTGCACATAGGCGCCCACGGACAATTGCAAGGGCTCGCTGCGCACTGGGAGCTCTGGATGTTCGCCCAGGGGGGCATGAGCCCTCACGAAGCGCTACGATCCGCAACACTTCATGGTGCAAAATTACTTGGGATGGAGAAGGATATCGGTTCGCTGGAAACCGGCAAACTTGCAGACCTTGTCGTGCTGAACGGAAATCCGCTCGAAGACATCTACCAGACAGAGCACGTTGCGATGGTGATGGTTAATGGCCGGCTGTACGAAGCTGAAAACATGAACCAGATTGGCAACCATCCGCAGGAGCGCAAGCCCTTCTACTGGCAACGTGAAGATGTAGATGATCGCTTTATCTGGCAATCAACAGAAGCTACGATCGATGCCGGCGGGCACGTGTGTAGTTGTGGCCGGCAGTAGACTGGATAGGGGGATGGGGAAGAGCGCATGAGAGAACGAGGGTTAAGTGAAAACATTTTCACACTTTTCTCTCCTCTTTACCTTTCCTCATATTCCCACTGTAAAACACACTGCTAACAGCCTATTGGCCATTTCCAGACCGTTGTGCGAACTATTTAAGCAACACCATCATTGCAATCCAGCAGGCTCTGTGCTACCCGCCACAAAGATTTCGCTCCATGATATACCACCATCCGTGGTCTTAAGCACCTTTGCTTCATTGCCGGTCGTATTCGAAAAAGGGTACTCGACAGAAATGTACCCCGTTGTCTCTGTGGGAAACGATATCTTCCACCCCCACTCACCTCCTACGTTCGCTGCAAGATTTGACGTATGTCGGACTTGCCCAGTATCGCCCCCGTCAATGGTCTCAGCCACAATAGCCTGTCCGGTAAAATCGGCTTTTGTGCCACCTGTGATAACCCCTCTGTTCTCATCAAAAAAGTGTACATCAATCAGCGTATTAATGCCATACACAGATAAATCAGTGCTCTGCCAGGAGGCCCCTCCATCCACTGTCTTTAGGAAGATGGCTGGCCCATCAAACTTGCCTACACCAAATACTAGATCTTCATTTACTACAGACAATCCGCAAACCCCGGTGATAGCCGGCCCAGAAATTCTATCACTTACATCGATCCACGTCACTCCTCCATCATTCGTTTCAAGCAGTACACTACTTGCGTTGAATGTGCCGACCCATCCTTTCTGCTCGTTTGCAAACCCGATACTCCGCAAGAATACACCTTCACTCGCAATCTCGTCCCACGTCTCTCCACTGTCGGTGGTTCGGTACACCTTTCCAAACCCATTAGCAACCCAGCCTACGCTTGGATTAACAGAAAACATGTCATCGTGCCGCTGAATACGGAGTGGCGAGTTACTCAGTACCTCCCAATTCTCATTTATTGGCTGTGCAATTAAATAGATCTTCGGTGTAAAAAAGGAAAAGTAAAAAGAACAAAGAGATGAATTGGGTCAAATTACGCATGGGTAAATTTTTCAGAGATATATTGCTGACACAGCCCAGCCGGCCTACGATTTGCAACAATGAAGGTAAAACTTACACTATTCAGATGTAAGGGCAACGGGTTTACCCCCTATAAAATTCTGTCAATATATCACAAATCTGTTGATATCAATTATTTGCCCCTTTAAGGACTAATCTGAATGTTTTCAAACATGTCATTCTGAGCCCCGCAAAGAATCTGTCTAAGAAAAAACGTTTCAGGACTAATTGAAACGTGTTCAATAAATACCAGATTCTTCCTACACGTTCAGAATGACAAGGTCAGAAATTGCACCAAATGTTAAAAACAAGGTAATCCGCCTATTTATGGAGTTGTGATATAGAGACAGATACAATAAAGGGGCCTGAAGCAATTGCCCCAGTCCCCTATTATTTTGCGTTATGATGTCTGGCTGATTTCTAGCAACCATCTTCGAGCACATCTTCTCTGATATCCCCTTTAACCTCTTCGATCATTTCTTCCGTGGTAGCATCAACTTCTACCTCTGTCTTTACTTCAAAGCTTTGCCATGCCGCAATCTCATCTCTGAAATTGTTCGCCATAACGGAGAGATCTATTGGCGCTACACCAATTTTTTCACGGACATTTTCGAGCCGGCTCAAATTATCCTGCGCTTTCTGATTCCAGGCATCCGTTTCAACCGCTTTTTTATACGTCTCAATGGCTGTTTGAACCTGTCCATGATGCTCGAGCACCATGCCCAGATTGTTCAGGAATAATGCTTCCTGATCATTGATCTCTACTGCAAGGGCAAGGACCGGGAGCGCCTGATCAAACTGCTGCTCTTCGATGTAGATCAGGGCCAGATTGTTCATCGACCACGCATCTGAATCGCTCAGGATCAATGCTTGTTTGTAAGAAGCAATGGCCTCTGCGTTTTGATTCAGATTGTGAAACGCACGGCCTTTTAAGCGGAAAGCATCAGCTGATTCAGTATCAATCAACAACGCGTTGTTCAGCGAAGCAATGGCATCCTCCGTTTCACCACCAGCCAGTTGTGCACGGCCAAGATTAATCCAGCTTTTAACATGCCCCTGATCTAGCGCAAGTGCTTCTTCATAGGCAGTTTTGGCGGTTTCATAGTCGCCGGCTCGGTAAGCTGACAAGCCCAGCATGTAGAACCCCCACGGATTGTTTGCTTTTTGCGCTGTATAGCTGCTAAACAAGTCAACGGCTTCTACATAGTTCTTGCCAGTAAAGGCGGCCTCTGCCTCTGCGTAGGTAACCACTTTGGTTTCTGCGCCCTCAACTTCCAGTACAGCTTCTTTGGGCTGTATTGTTGGTAGCGTTGGTGTTGTGTTTGCCGGCGTAGAAGTTACGGTGACTGGCGGGTTCACAGGTTGATGCCGCTCAATGCGTGATTCTGTCTGGCGCTCTTTTGCATCATCAGTACAGCCTGATGTGATAAAGAAAAGTGCAATGATACCACTTAAAGCGATACTTGAAATCTTTCTGGCGTGTGTATTAATTGTGTTGTACGTCATGGTTATTCTCCTTTTTGAAATTTGAAATTCACTTGGGGCCTTTCGACCAGTGAGCTCATCTATTTCAATCGCGGTGCCAAAAAAGAATATCAATCACACAGAACACCACAAACCCCTGCGTCCCAATGAGTTAGAAGCCACGCCCCAGATACTACAAACTGCTAGATGTATTCGATTGTGTTCTTCGTAACACATAGATTCCTGGCGCGATGTGTCCATGCAAACACAACAGAATCAAGCACGCTTCACATGCAGCCGGCGCATAATCTTTAGCAGGCTGGCGTGATCTGCCAGGCCCAGGTCTTTTGCTGTATTGCTGATGTGCCATTCATTGCGCTCAAGTGCAGATATGATGATTTGGCGCTCTGCTTCTGTCTTGCGCTGCTGGAATGTACGCGCCCCTTCCACATGTGCCGGCACCACCGCCCCCTGCACATCGATGGGTACTTCTTCTGCTGGGATGATGTCATCGTCGGATGCAATGATCATCCGCTCTACAATATTCCTGAGCTCGCGCACATTGTTGCGCTGCCAGTCGTGCGCCATCAACATATCCATAGCCTCTGGCGTAAATCGTTTTTTACGTATCCCGAATCGCCGACAAATGAGCGTCAGAAAATGCTCTGCCAGCTCAGGCACATCAGAACGACGATCCCTCAGCGGCGGTACATTGAGCATGTGTACGTTGAGTCGATAGTACAAATCTTCTCTAAACCTGCCGG